>CAZICR010000045.1:0-7721 GCA_964537795.1 uncultured Cellvibrionaceae bacterium
TTTCATGTTCAGGAAGAAATTATTGCACGATCTAAACTGCTCTCCGATATGTTTGGTTTTCAGATTCAACCAGGTTTTGAAGTGTTTATCGCAAAAGCACGAGAGGGTGGAGATGATGAAAACGAATGGACCTATGTGCGCAAAAACGGAACTTCAGTCCCGATAGTATTAACGGTTTCAGCACTGCGCGACAAATTTGGCGATATCACGGGCTATTTGAGTATTGCACGTGATATTAGTGAACTGAAACGTATCGATAAAATGAAAAATGAATTTGTATCGACTGTTAGCCATGAATTGCGTACACCATTGACTTCGATCAGTGGTGCCTTGGGAATTGTCATCAATGGGTCGGTAGGGGAACTACCGGAACAAGCCAGTAACATGATCAAAATTGCGCACAACAATTCCTTGCGCTTGATTGCATTGGTTAATGATTTGCTGGATATGGAAAAACTTCTGGCAGGAAAAATACAATTTCAAATGCATTCTTGTTCCACAATAGATTTAATCCGGCGCTCCGTTGAATCCAATGCCGCTTATGCGACACAGTATGGTGTAACCTATCAAATAAATGAAAAAGCGATTGATGAAAAAATATTGGTCGATGCACAGCGTATTCAGCAAGTCATGGCAAATTTGCTTTCCAATGCTGCAAAATTTTCACCTCCTGATGAAATTATTGACATAAATTGCGAAAGAAAATTAGGTCGTATACGGGTTAGCGTTAATGATAAAGGTCCCGGTGTTAGTGATGAATTCCGCAATCGCATTTTCCAAAAGTTTTCCCAGGCCGATTCATCGGATACCAGGCAGAAAGGTGGTACTGGACTTGGCTTGGCTATTTGCAAGCAATTGATTGAACAAATGGGAGGTAAAATAGGATTCGATTCTGTGGCGGGTCAAGGCGCCAGTTTCTATTTTGAGTTTCCTTATGATGCCAAGGATAAAGAAAATCGTGAAAAAGCAAAAAGCATAGCCAAGCAAATCAGAATATTAATTATTGAGGATGAAGAAGCTTTTGCTGACTATTTAAAAGGTCGATTCGAGGAGCGTGACTTTTCAGTTGATATAGCCGCCGATGGAAATCGGGCACTGGAACTTTTGCAAATAAGATCATACGACCTGATAACGCTGGATTTGTTTTTACCGGATATGCACGGTATTGAAATATTAAAAGATTTGCGCTCACGTGAAAAATCGCTCGATACTCAAGTACCTGTTCCGGTTGTGATTATTTCAACAGATCCTGAAGATGGAAAACAACGAATGCTGGAATATTCGAGTGATGTAAAGGGTATTTACTGGATTCAAAAGCCCATGGTTGATGGCGAGCCTATGATGACGGTGGATTATGCGTTAAGGTTCGCTAACAAAACACAAGTTGGTTGATATGATTGCGGCATTACCTGACAACGAAGATTTTCGACTGCATGCGCTCTATGAATTATCGATTCTGGATACTGTGCGTGAGCAAAGTTATGACGATATTGCACAACTTGCAATAACCATCTGTAATGTTCCCATAGCAGTTGTGTCACTGGTAGACAAAAATAGACAATGGTTTAAAACCTGTGTTGGTTTGGATGTAACAGAAACGAGTCGTGATATTGCATTTTGTGCGCATGCCATTTTGAATCCCACAGAAATTCTGGAGGTTGAAGATGCAACCAGGGATGTTCGTTTTTTTGACAATGCTTTAGTAACGGGTGCGCCGGGAATTCGTTTTTATGCGGGTGCGCCTTTGGTAACCAAAACGGGTTTTGCCTTGGGTACACTCTGCGTTATTGATTATCAGCCAAAACGTTTGACCGACGAACAGAAAAAATCACTGATGATACTGGCGAATCAAGTCGTGAAATTATTGGAGCTTCGAGAAAGTCATCGAACTGTTGCGGACCAAGCTGAAAAATTTTCAACATTTTATCAAATGTCGCCGGTAGCGATTGCTTTGAACCGATTTGATGATGGTGTTTTTGTTGAGGCCAATCCAGAGCTTTATAGGATGTTGGGATACACCCCTGAAGAATTTTTCGGGTTGAGTTATAGTGATATAACGCCAAAAAAATACGAAAAAAGCGAAGCGGAACAATTAGAGCTGATGCGTCAATATCATCGCTATGGTCCGTATGAAAAACACTTCATTCATAAAACAGGTGATTGGGTACCTGTGCTTTTAAATGGTGTGTTAATTAAAAATCGATTAGGTGAATTACAAATCTGGTCTATTATTCAGGATATCACTGAGAGAAAACGAACGGAGCAATTAAAAAATGAATTTGTGTCCAGTGTTAGTCATGAATTGAGAACACCGCTGACCTCTATATCCGCTTCATTGCGAATGGTGCTGGGTGGCATGTTAGGTGAGGTCCCGGAAAAAATTGCTGATTTATTAAAGATGGCTGAAAAAAACAGCCAACGATTAACATTGTTGATCAATGATCTATTGGATATGGAGAAATTATTAGCAGGAAAAATGATCTTTGATTTGCGGCCGCATATGGTTATGCCGATGATTGAGCAAGCGATTTTGGAAAATCAGGCTTATGCCGATCAGTATGCTGTAAGTTTTTCGATAGAGTCTAACAATGACTACGTTATTGTTGTTGATAATCAACGCCTGCAGCAAGTACTTAATAATTTTTTATCCAATGCTGCAAAATTTTCAAACCAGAATTCCAGAGTGGATATCCGGGTGACGTCTGATCAGGGAAAAGTTAGAATTTCTGTACAGGATTATGGGCAGGGTATTCCGGTCGATTTCCAAAAACGAATTTTTCAGAAGTTTGCACAAGCTGATGCATCGGATTCCCGTCGTCGTGGTGGAACGGGCTTGGGGCTTTCCATCAGCAAGGAATTGGTAGAGCGAATGGGAGGAGAAATAGGTTTTGCTTCAGAATTAAATAAGGGTTCAGTTTTTTTTGCCGAGTTTCCGTTGATGCTGAATGATCAGGAGTATGCAGATGCCTAAATTACTTGAACGAATTCTTTATGTTGAAGATGATCCTGATATTCAACAAATTACCATTATGGTGTTAGAAACTATTTCAGGTTTTACCTTGGCTGCCTGCTCATCAGGAAGAGAGGCAGTTTCGAAAGCCATTGAGTTCAATCCTGATTTGATTCTGTTGGATGTCATGATGCCAGGAATGGATGGCCCCGAAACTTTACGTGAATTAAGAAAGTTTCCCCAGCTTGCCGATACTCCCACTGTTTTCATGACAGCAAAAGTTCAACCTCAGGAGGTGCAGGAATATCTTTCCATGGGCGCACTGGCAGTAATAGCCAAACCTTACGACCCCATGACCTTGGCAAATGAATTAAAAACAATTTGGGGAAAACGTCCGCGATAAAAATGTATTCTTGTAAAACTTTTTCAACCTTCCGACCACAGCAAATCCAGATTTTTAAAGCCCCAGTCTTCGGGTGATTCGCGGCCAATGATTTTGTCTTTACCTAATAAAACTGATAGGTCTATAGTTTCCTGAATGATTGGCGATTTGGTTTTGACTGAATAAAATATTTTTACTTTGGGCGTTAGCAGTGATGTTTGATGTTGTTCTGTTACTACACCCAGCCTGCCAGATTCGAGGCGCACTAATGAGCCTGTGGGATAAATACCGACAGTTTTTACAAATGCCTGAAAAACCGCTTCATCAAAATGGCCCTTGCTCCACTCCGCCATTTTGCGAATGGATTCAGCGGGAGACCACCCTTTTTTGTAGGGACGATTGGATGTAATCGCATCATAAACATCGCAGACTGCACCCATTTTTGCGTAAAGACTAATGTGATCTCCTTTTAATCCGTGTGGGTAACCTGTGCCGTCCATTTTTTCGTGATGATGCAAAACAACATCCATGACCATAGCGCCAACCTGATTACCTTCCAATAAAACTTTCGCACCTATTTCCGGATGTGATTTCACTGTCGCGAATTCCTCATCGGTCAATTTTCCCGGCTTATTTAAAATTTTATCGGGGATGCCGATCTTGCCGATATCGTGTAGCAAACCAGCGAGGCCGGCTTCACGAACGGTTGCTTCCGGCAAATTTAACTGACGGGCCAATGCAATCATGAGTGCACAGACGGCGACTGAGTGCATGTAAGTATATTCATCAGCATTTTTAAGTCGTGCGAGGCTAATCAGTGCGTGGGCATTACGCATGACAGAGCTGGAAATTTCTTCAACCAATTCTTGTGCCGCGCCGACTTCGATCGCCTTGCCCAAGCGAGCATCATTGAACATGGAAATAACCGCTGTTTTGGATTTGCCACAGAGTTTGGCTGCCAGTTTTACCTCTTCTTCCATGGTGTTTTTTTCATTTTTTTTAGCGGCCCCCGCCGCTTTTAATAAAAACTCTGTTTCCTGCTCAACTTCTTCTTTTAACTTTGCTGTTCGATTTTCTTCAATGTCAGCACCTAAATCAGTATCAATCCACAATTCCTTGATGCCGCTATCAATAATAGTGCGTCGATCATTGTCATCGGTCAGCAGAAATTTGGTTTTCCAAAATGGATGCTCCATCCATGAGCCACAGAACTCACAGATAAACATTCCCAATTTCATATCTTTTACAGAGATTCTTTTTAACATTAAAAGTTACTGTTTGAGGGCGACATAATTTTGCAAGCGAGGCCGGACATTAAAAAGTATAGGCGCTATTTCTTTAATGGTAGGGATATTGAGAAACAAATTCCGGGATCTGGTTAGCTGGCATAGGTCTTGCGAAGTGGAATCCTTGCCCGTCTTCACAACCACAGGCAATGAGCAAATGCATTTCTTTTGCGGTTTCTATACCTTCGGCAATAGTTTCCAGCGAAAGCGCATTGGCTAATTGGATTATGGTGCTGATAATTGCCAATGATCCTTTATCAGTTGCTATAGCACTTACAAAACTGCGATCTATTTTCAATTGATTGAGTGGGAAATTACGCAAGTACGCCAGTGAAGAATAACCGGTTCCGAAATCATCCAATGCGATACGTACACCCAGATTGCGCAATTCCTGCAGTATGGTTTTGGCAGTATTTTTATCCTGGATCAGCAGCGATTCGGTAATTTCCAGTTCCAGTCGTTCCGGTGCAATTTTGCTTAATTCCAATGCGCGTTTTACCACAGGAACCAAACTGCCATGACTGAATTGGGTTGCTGAGACGTTCACTGCAATGCGCCAGGGTTCTGGCCAACTGGCAGCCAATTTACAGGACTCAATCAACATCCAGGCGCCAAGGGCGATAATCATATTGGATTCTTCGGCGAGTGGGATAAATTCCATGGGAGGGATCATGCCTTTTTCTGGATGATTCCAGCGCATCAAGGCTTCAAAGCCAATAATTTGTTTGCTTGTGAGATGAATTTGTGGCTGCAAATAAATGGCGAATTGAGGCAGTTGCATATCCGCAGACCAATCAAAATTTTTATCGACTTTATGCAACAACATTCGCGTATCGCTATTCTGTTCCAATAATTGGCGGATATCATTCAGCAAGCTCATACGTTTTTGTGCCGCCGCCGCCATGCCGGATTCGTAAAAGCGGAAAGTATTTTTGCCGGCAGATTTTGCTGCAAAAAGTGCCATGTCGGCATGCTTTAACAATGCGTCGGAAGAATCGCAATGCAAGGGTGATATGGCTATGCCGACACTGCATCCCAATTGCAAACTGATGCCTTCAATTTCAAATGGTGTACTGAAACAATCCAGCAAACGTTGTGCAATTACATCGGCGCGTTTGGTTGCCTCTTCTCCCCAACTGATCAGTGCAAACTCGTCACTGCCCAAGCGCGCTAATAAATCCTGTTGTCGACTTTGTTGTTTGAGTCTTGTCGCAACCATCTGTAGAACTTTGTCGCCAAAAGCGTACCCCATGCCATCATTCAATAATTTGAAATTATCAAGATTTAATAAAAGTAAAACATAAAAGGCATCAGCAGGATTATTTGACTCATCTTGAAAACTCAATCGGGTATTAAACTGATGACGATTGGCTAGTCCGGTTAACGAATCAACATTCGCCAAACGATTCATTTCCCGCGAGGACTCTTTATCTTTGGTGATGTCAGTGCCAACCCCTCGCCAGCCCATTAAATTACCCTGTGTGTCCATTAAAGGTTTTGCTGTGAGTTGCCACCAGCGGGGACTTCCATTAATGATCAGCGGCACTGATAAATGCCTGAAAGATTTATGTTGTGCAAAATGCTCTTTGAGTGCATCTATCGCCAATGTGGATTCCAGTTGTGAATCACCTTCATGAACAGAAAATAATTCCAGAAATGGAACTTTATTAAGCTGATTCAATTCAAGTCCGAATAATTTTGCAAATTTTGTAGAGGGATTTTGTAAGTAACCCTGTTGATTTAATTCCCAGAGGCAATCACTGGTGTGATTTTCAAAGTCGTGAAGCAATAAACTGGTTAAGTGCTGTTGCTGGTTGCTGGCAGCTTCCGCCATTAATCGTCTGCCGAAATTTTTTGCTTGTACCAAAACTGCAGCGCACACGACATAAGCGTAAATGGCTGTGAGTAAAATGAGTAATTTGAAATAAATGGGTTTGAAAATCAGTAGGGCCAGAATAGTTTCGGAGGTGATGAGCAACGCGAAACAAAATGCCGCTGCAGGAATTGTGGATAAGGCAAAACTGCTTGCGCAGACCATACCAATTAATACCAGCAGTATGATTTCAGTCTGGTGAGGCGTGGCATCACCTAAAGTTAACAGGGGTAATAGCCCCCACAAAAATCCAACAATTGCTGCATGGCGCAAGGCCTTTTTGAGTGCGCGCGGCGATGACTTTAGCGGTGCTTTGCCCTTGCGTTGTTTGAACCATCCACGTAATCCTGCCGCCATTAATCCAATAATCACAAAGCCCCAGAGGTAGAGCCAGGGGTTAGGGGTTTCGTAAAACAAGTAGAGGATAACCAGAATATTGACCAGATTGGTACCAATACTCAGAGGTGCCAGGGAAATCACAGCGTGAATTTGTTCTGCCCGAAAATAACTTGCTGTAGTCTCATCAGCAGAATATATAGAAAACCATCGCGATACTTTTTCGCGAATAGAGTCGTAAAGTGTTGAGAGGAATTGTGGTTGCATTCAACACCGGCAACAACCGGCTACCTCCAGTCTCCAGGTTATATTGACTGCTCACTTCAAGGGTTCTGCCTCAAAAAAGTGATCAATTTAACCTTAGACCAGTTGGCTCTGAATGCCAGCCGAATCTGATTATTCAGGGGTTTCCGGTGGCGGGGTTTCCTTGCGTGCTTCTTCTATCAGTTTTTCCAGATTTTCAGGTTTGGCCAGAAGTTTTGAATCGGGCGCATGATTACCTTCCGTTTTCACCAGCTTGCCATCCTTAAAATACACTTTGAGATGATATTGGGTGATTTCACCATCCGAACCTTGGCGAGTGGAGTAAAGATAATCCCATTGGTCATCATTAAACACATTGGGGAGCAAACTATTTCCCAATACAAAGCGAACCTGACTTTTGGTCATGCCTAATTTGAGTTTATCGACATCTTCCTGGGAAATAATGTGGCCCTGCTGGACGGTAATCTTGTGGACACAGCCTGAGATGCCGAGGATGGCTATCACAATAAAGGCAAACAAACGGGCAAATTTCATATCAGGGCTTCCACTGGTAAAAACGAACGCGGATAATACCCGAACCACAGGAATACTGAGAAGGGTTAGGGTGACAATAATGGCGTCTGAAAATAG
>CAZICR010000045.1:7821-10255 GCA_964537795.1 uncultured Cellvibrionaceae bacterium
GAACACCACGATCACATGGTCGATATAGATAGCGGCAAAGTGATTGAGTTCCACAATGATGAAATAGAAATGCTGCAACGCAAAATTGCAGCCGAATATGGTTATGAATTAACCGACCACAGTCTGGTTCTCTACGTTAAAAAGATAAGAACGCCCTGATCACAGGGATTTAATTTCGATATTTCGATAAAACACCTCTGCGCCTTCGGATTGAATTTGAATTTTTCCAGCGTTCAGGGGTTGGTATTTGCCATCAATTTTTTGTTGAGAGTTGAATAGTCGCAATACTTCCTTGCCGTTGACCTTGTGAATAATAGTGCCTTTGTCGGCGATCACTTCCATCAGATTCCATTCTCCAAAGGGTTTTTCATAATTGATTTTTTCCAGCGTGCCCAGCTTGAGTATGCGCGAGGCTATTCCGGTTTTCAGTGGCAGTGACGGATCATAGCGAAAGAATTTCCAATCCCCTTCATTGGCGTCACCTACATGAGCATCAACAGTGACGCCATCCAGGCTGTGATAATCACCGCAATCACCTTCTTGAACCTGAAATTCGTGACTGCGCATCCAGTGTTGGCTTTGTGCGCCCTGGGGGCCAACAGCAAAATACAAAATGCCGCTGTCGCGTCGTGCATCCAATCGTGGGTGCCATTTTTTTTCGCCCCACTTGATTTCGAACCGCAAATGAAAATTGGAGAAAGATTCTTTCGACGTTATTCCGCCCCACTCTTCACCGGAAATACGTAATAAACCATCAACCACTGAAAAAACCTTGCGTGGATCCGAGTTAATTCCGCGTGGCGTTTGTGTTGATTGGTGATTGTAATCATTGGATTCCGGTTGATAACTCACATAAGTTTCCCATCCATCCAGATTTTTTCCATTAAATAAAGGTTTCCATTCTGTGGCTGCAATTGAGCCGCTGAACAAATACACAAAAAGCAGGATTGCCGAAAATTTCATAGAGCACCGATGACTAATTTATGGAGTTGGCAAAGCCTAGGCAAAATCGTGTTCGGGGGCGATAAGGATTACAGAGATTTACTATTCACTGATTCAGGTTTAAGGGTTGGTAGCTATTGCATGCAAGGTTATACTGCCGACTTATTCACGAGAGGATCAACCTGTGCGCAAAAGCGTCTTATTGTTGTTGCTGGTAATGGGTGTTGCAGGTTTGACAGCCTGTGGGCAAAAAGGTCCATTGTTTTTACCTCCAGATGAAAAACCTGTTGAAAAACCTCAAGCTTCATCGAACCCATAATTTTTAAAAATTCAGCGAGATTTTTATGCAACATTTCACACAACAAAATGGCGAACTTTATGTTGAAGATACACCCTTAAGTCGTATCGCAGAGGAGTTTGGTACTCCTGCATATGTTTATAGCCGTGCGGCAATAACACAACAATATCTATCTTATGCGCAAGCATTGGGCAACCATCCCGGCATGATTTGTTATGCAATCAAAGCCAATTCCAATCTGGCAGTTTTAAATTTGTTAGCTCGGCTGGGGGCCGGTTTTGATATTGTATCTGCCGGTGAATTGGAACGTGTGTTGCGTGCGGGTGGAAATCCCTCGCGAATTGTTTTTTCAGGTGTCGGTAAAACAGCAGATGAAATTGCTCGCGCCTTGAATGTTGGAATCTTTTGTTTCAATGTTGAATCGGAAGCGGAATTGGAACTTATTTCCCTTGTTGCCACGCAACTCAATAAAACTGCCCATATATCCCTGCGTGTAAACCCGGATGTTGATGCACAAACCCATCCTTATATTTCAACCGGATTGAAAGAAAATAAATTTGGCATTGATATCAAGCGAGCTCCCGCTGTTTATGCGCGCGCAAAAGTATTATCAGGGATTGCAATTAAAGGCGTTGATTGCCATATAGGCTCACAGTTAACACAGCTCACGCCGTTTTTGGACGCGCTTGAACGATTGTTGTTGCTGATTGATGAATTAGCGGCGAATGATATTCACATAGAACATTTGGATTTGGGTGGTGGACTGGGCGTCACCTACAATCAGGAATCGCCACCGGCAGTGGCCGACTATATGGCAGCAATCAAACAAAAAATTGCCGGACGCAATTTGCAATTGATGTTTGAACCCGGCCGCTCCATTGTCGCCAATGCGGGTGCGCTCCTGACTAAGGTGTTGTTTTTAAAACCGACAGAACACAAAAATTTTGCGATAGTGGATGCAGCGATGAATGACAATATTCGTCCAGCACTTTATCAAGCATGGCAAGCAGTCAAGTCAGTCAAACCGCATTCAGGTGAAATTAAAACCTGGGATTTGGTTGGACCGATTTGCGAAACCGGTGATTTTATTGCCAAGAATCGTGAACTGGCTTTGCAAACGGGTGATTTACTGGCAATGATGTCAACAGGCGCCTATGGTTTTAGTATGAGTTCCAATTACAACACTCGCGGGCG
>CAZICR010000045.1:10355-12980 GCA_964537795.1 uncultured Cellvibrionaceae bacterium
TGTCAACAGGCGCCTATGGTTTTAGTATGAGTTCCAATTACAACACTCGCGGGCGCGCTGCTGAAATTATGGTGGATGGCGATCAGGTTCATCTGGTGCGTGCACGTGAGACATTTGAAGATTTAATTCGCGGCGAGAGTTTGTTGCCGGAATAATGGTTGTGTAGGGGCAAACACATGGGTTCCTACAAATAAACATCGGAAATAATATGCGATTAAAATTTAGCAAGATGCATGGCCTGGGCAATGATTTCGTCGTCATAGATGCGATCAGCCAGAATGTGCGCCTGAATCCCGAGCGAATCCGTTTTATTGCGGATCGTCATTTCGGTATTGGTTGCGATCAAATTTTATTGGTGGAAGTGCCTGAATCCTCTGCTGTCGATTTCCGTTATCGTATTTTTAATAGTGATGGCAGTGAAGTTGAAAACTGTGGCAATGGCGCCCGTTGTTTTGCCCGTTTTGTTCGCGATAGGAAATTAACGGGCAAAAAAATTATCAGGGTGGAGACGGCTGGCGGCATAATTGAGCTTAATGTGCAAGATGACGAACAAGTCAGTGTGAATATGGGAGTACCCCGATTAATTCCGGAACAAATTCCCTTTATTGGTGAAAATAAGACTTCACTTGTTCGCGCTGTGACCTATCCTTTATCTGTAGCGGGAAATTTGCTGCAGATTTCTGCCGTGTCCATGGGCAACCCGCATGCAGTACTGCTGGTTGAAAATGTAAAAACGGCAGAGGTAGAAAAACTTGGACCTTTGATTGAGCATCACCCACAATTTCCAGCACGGGTGAACGCAGGCTTTATGCAAATTATTTCCAGGGATGAAATTAATTTACGTGTCTATGAGCGCGGTGCTGGCGAGACGCTGGCTTGTGGTACGGGTGCTTGTGCCGCGGTTGTTGCAGGTCGCTTGCGCGGTTTGCTGAATGAAAAAGTGAAAGTGAATTTACCGGGCGGCAGCTTGCGTGTTGAATGGGCTGATGAATCATCTCCCGTGATGATGACGGGGCCCGCTGAATTTGTTTTTCATGGGCAGATCAAGTTGTGATGGAAAAATCTGTATGACAATCGACAATAAACAAGCAACACTCGCTGACCCACTGGAACCAGAACAAATCGCGGTTTATTTGCGTGATCATCCGGATTTTTTTATTGATCACCGCGATTTACTGGCGGACATGACCTTGCCGCATGAAACTGGAGCCGCAGTTTCTTTGGTTGAGCGTCAAGTGAGTATTTTGCGCGAGCGCAATATTGATATGCGCAATCGCTTGAGCAAATTGTTGGATAACGCACGCGAGAATGACAAACTGTTCGATAAAACCAAACGATTGTTGTTGTCTTTGCTGGAAGGTCAGGATTTTGGTGATATAGTTGACGCACTGTATTATAGTTTTGATAAAGAATTCCATATTGATTCAAGCAGTTTAATTTTATTCGGTAATCCTGATAAGATTCCCAGTAGTCAGGCTCGCATAGTGCCAATTGCCCAAGCGCGTCAGTATATTGGGCCTTTGATAAAAAATAATCGTGCGATTTGTGGTGTTGTTGCTAAAGAAGAAGTTGAATTTTTGTTTGCGGGGAAGTCCGCAGAAATAGGTTCTGTTGCTGCAGTACCTCTGGTTCATGGTAGCGCTTTTGGTGTGTTGGCGGTGGGTAATAAGGATCCACATTATTATCGTTCCAGTATGGGCACGTTGTTTTTAGGTTATATTGCCGAAGTGTTGAATCGTTTGTTACCTAAATATCTTCCTCGCTAGTGGAATTACATTATGAATAGAGTTGAATTGCCATTTGAAACCGCTGTTCAACAATTTTTATTCTATATGCAAAACGAAAAACAGCTTTCGCTGCATACACAAACCAATTACCTTCGCGATTTACAAAAGTTCCAAAAAATTTGCCAGGCTCAGCATAGGGAAACCTGGCAAAACATCGATGTGAAATTTATTCGTCAGGCAGCCGCCTTCTTGCACAGGGAAGGATTAAACGGTAAAAGTTTGCAACGCTGGCTTTCCGCATTGCGGAGTTTTTTCCAATATTGCATCAAACAATCCTGGATCAGTTTCAACCCCGCAGAAGGCATAGCAGCCCCCAAATCAGCAAAACATTTACCCAAAACTTTGGATGTTGATCAGGCTGCGCAATTTGTTGAAGTCAAAGGCGATGATTTTATTGCCTATCGCGATCGCGCATTGCTGGAATTACTCTATTCATCCGGGTTACGTTTGGCGGAAATTGTCAGTGTGAATCTCACGGATATAGATTTACGCGAAGCTATGATCACCATCACTGGTAAAGGCAATAAAACACGTAGTGTTCCCGTTGGCAGTGCTGCAATCAAAGCGATAAACGAATGGCTTGAGCAGCGACATATTTTCGCAATACCGGAAGAGCTCGCATTATTTATCACGCAACGCGGCTCGCGCATCAGTCATCGCGCTGTGCAAATGCGTTTACAACAATTAAGTCTCGAACAAGGCATGGATAACCCTGTCCATCCCCACATGCTCCGTCACTCCTTCGCCAGCCACATGCTGGAATCCTCCGGCGATTTACGCTTGGTTCAAGAAATGCTGGGCCACGCCAACATAGCCACTACCCAAATCTATACTCATC
>CAZICR010000046.1:0-12802 GCA_964537795.1 uncultured Cellvibrionaceae bacterium
TTTGATCGCCTGCCCCAGCCCGATAGCGATGGCGTAAGTGCATTGGTATCGATTATTGAAGGTTGTTCCAAATATTGTACCTTCTGCGTGGTGCCTTATACCCGTGGTGAGGAAGTGAGCCGCCCGGTTGCTGATGTACTCGCGGAAATTGTTCATCTTGCAAAACAAGGTGTGCGCGAAGTGAATTTGTTGGGACAAAATGTGAATGCTTATCGCGGCGAAGCGGCCGACGGTAGCATTGTTGATTTAGCAGAATTGATTAGTTACGTCGCTGCTATTGAAGGCATAGATCGCATTCGTTTTACCACTTCGCATCCTGTGGAATTTACTGACGCTTTAATTGATACTTACAACAAAGTTCCTGAATTGGTAAGTCATTTACATTTACCCGTACAAAGTGGATCAGACCGAATTTTGATGGCGATGAAACGTGGTCATACGGTATTGGAATACAAATCCAAATTACGTCGTTTGAAAAAAATTCGTCCCAATATCAGTTTTTCCTCCGATTTTATTATCGGCTTTCCCGGCGAAACCGACGCTGATTTTGAAGCGACCATGAAATTAATTCACGAAATGGATTTTGATACCTCTTACAGTTTTATTTACAGCGCACGCCCCGGCACACCCGCTGCTGACATGAAAGACGACACACCGGAAGATGTGAAAAAACAACGTCTGCAAATTCTGCAAGATCGTATCACCCAACAAGCACATGCGATTAGCCGCCGTATGGTTGGTAATACTGAACGCATTTTGGTAACGGGTTATTCCAAAAAAGATCCTGGACAACTTTGCGGCCGCAGTGAAAATAATCGCGTGGTCAATTTCCGCAGCGACAATGCTGATCTGATCGGCAAGTTTGCGGATATTTTAATTGAAGAAGCACTGACCAATTCATTGCGTGGAAGTTTGATCAGTTCGGAACTGGATGCAGATTGGCTTAAGTAACTGAATCCTGCATATTATCAATGCAGGATTCAGTTCAAATTCAAAAATCATTTACTTGTTTCAGGCTTGATATTTCCGCAATCACTCGAAAGCCATTTTCCTTCCATTTCAATTTCAAGCGTATGTTGTTTTCCATCAATAGTTTGTGTCATTGATCCTTTACCGGAATAGTGGCGACTGGAATCAAAAATAACGTCGCTTTCACCCTGACTGGGATTCTCACCAGTGCATTTATGCGTTGCTTTAAAATGATTTTTACTTATCTGGGTCAAGGTTGATTTACAATTTTCATCATCATCAGGAAAATCTCCCCGTTCAATCTCTGCTTGAGTAATACATTGTTTGACTTGCGTACCTTCAGAGGAAATTTTTACCGCATCATTTTGCATTTTGATACTGTCGCCTTCTATTTTAACACCGGACTGAGCCATCATAGCTTCAACCTGTTTGCGCTGCTCAGGCGGCATATTAGCCAGTTGTTTTTTCATTTCTTCCATGGCCTTTTTCATTTGATCATTTTGCATTGATTGAAGTTCTTTACTGCTCTCCCCAGTCATCTTGAAACTGTTTTCCCACAGACCGGGTTGCATATCAAGTTTAATCGTTTGCGCTATAGAGAATGACGCAAAAACACTCGACGTCAAAACTGCACACTGAATTAATCTTCGCATAGTTTAAGACTCCAATATCAAATTTAATTAGCCAATATCTTAATGACTTCCAGCACAATACCACAGTCAGAATCCACAGTGTCTACCGTAGACTTTGAATCCAAATCTACAGATAAACAATTAGGTCCTTTGGGATCTGATAGAACAAATTCCGTAGCATCTGATTTATCAACAAATACCAAAGTATCAGCTTTCTCAGTTAACTCAAAATCAAAACTGGTGGAGCAATAGCCAAGCCCAGGACTACAATACCCAAGATCGAATGTTTGACTCACCGATTGATCCGAAGCTTCAATTGTCATGTTATTGCAAAACGAATTACCACTTAAAATAAGCAAGCAACAAAAATAAAGTTTTTTCATAACGAACTCCATCATTCACGCGGACAGCTAGACCCAAACGATCAATAGACTCTGGGCTCAATTTCAAGTTCAATTCCAAAAATTGCAGAAACCGATTTTTGTATTGCATTAGCAAGTGTAATAATAACATCGCCCTTCAGCTTATTGGGATTCGTTAACACCAACGCCTGCTGATCGTGGACTACGGCGCCGTTCAGCTCTTTTCCTTTCCACCCGGCTTGATCTATCAGCCATGCAGCGGCTATCTTGATATGATTCTCATCAAGACTAAAAGCCGCAATATTAGGAAATTGTTTTTTTAGCTGATGAAACTGCGCCATAGGAATTATTGGATTTTTAAAAAAACTACCCGCATTAGGAATCAAATCAGGATCAGGTAATTTGCTCTGGCGAATGTTAATCACCGCTTGGCTGACAGCCTCTGGAGTAATTTTTTCCAGATTCTCACCCGCAAAATAATCCCGCAACACAGGATAAGAGATATTCACACTAGCCTTTTTGCTTACTTTAAACGTGACGGAGGTAATGACATATCGGTCTTTTAATCGATTTTTAAAAATGCTGTCACGATAAGCAAACTGGCAACTCTCGTTAGTAAAATTCACCTCAAGGCCAGTGGCAATTTCAATCGTGGATAATTCACTTATACTATCTTTTACCTCAACACCATAAGCACCAATGTTTTGAATAGGTGCAGCACCCACGCTACCAGGAATCAGTGACAAATTTTCCAACCCGTAATATCCATTATCCAAACAGTATTCAACTGCCTGATGCCAATTTTCACCAGCCGCAAATGTAATCCATAGATGATCATCTGTTTCCTGCATAACTTGCACGCCTTGCAATTTCAGATGAATAACTAATCCTTGAAAATTATTTTCGAAGACTATGTTACTACCACCACCCAAAAACATAACAGGTAATTCACGCTCTCTCGCAAAGGCTAATGCCTCTTTAATTTCATTGTGATTGGTTACACTAACATAAAAATCTGCCATCGCTGGTATAGCAAGGGTATTCAGTTTTTGTAGTGAAAATTGCGGTAAAAATAGTGGCACGTGTTTTTCCAACTTTTGTTTACACAATCTTTTTTAGCAAATGTTGCGCAGTCTCTTCAACCAAATCCAACACCAGTTCAAAATCTTCTGCACCACCATGATACGGATCTGGCACTTCGCGATAGTCCATATGCGGGGCAAAATCCATAAACAATCCAAGATGCCCGGTGAAATGTGCCGGTTTCATTTTTTGTAAATTCGCGAGATTCGATTTATCCATCGCTAAAATATAATCGAACTCATCAAAGTCATCCGCATTGACCAATCGTGCACGCAATACCGATAAGTCGTAACCACGTTTTGCAGCCGCTTTGATCGTACGCGAGTCAGGCGCATGACCAATATGCCAATCGCCAGTTCCAGCAGAATCTACCAGAATTGTTTTTTCTAATCCTGCATCAGCCACTAATTTTCGCATAACACCATCGGCAGTGGGTGAACGACAAATATTTCCCAAACAAACAAATAGAATTTTTTTCATTCCAATATCCTTCTTACACGAGCCAAATCCTCTTCCGTATCTACACCACCAGGAACTACCATGCAAGCTTCTTCAACATGAATAGCATGGCTATTAGCCAATACACGTAATTGTTCAAGCGATTCGATTTTTTCCAGATCTGCCTGAGGCCAGGTTACAAAATCGTTCAATAATGAAACTCGATATGCATAAATGCCAATATGACGTTGCGCAGGAAAATTTTCAGGTAACACAGCGATCTCGGATTTTGCAAAATGATCACGCGGCCATGGAATAGGTGCACGACTGAAATACAGCGCTTTGCCTTTATTGTCTTTTACCACTTTTACAATATTGGGATTACGAAAATCTTCAAGTGAATGTATAGGTTCACTTAATGTTGCCATACTGGAAAAGGGATTATGAAATAAATTTCTCGCAACCTGATTAATGACTTGCGGAGGAATCAAGGGCTCATCACCTTGTACGTTAACCACTACATCATCTGCTTGTAAATTAAGTTGTCGTGCAACTTCTTGCAAACGATCAGTTCCGGAATTGTGGGTTGTTTTAGTCATGCACACTGTTGCGCCAAATTCTTTTGCAACCGATTCTATACGCACATCATCGGTTGCAATAATGACTTTAATCGCATCACTCATACTCGCACGCTCATACACATGTTGAATCATGGTTTTACCTGCAATCATTTTTAAAGGTTTTGCTGGCAAGCGAGTGGATGCATAACGCGCAGGAATTACTAAATAAAACGTCATCTATTATTTCTCATTACAGATAAAAATTTTACGATTACACCAATGTCAACATTTCCATTGCAACTGAAATCTTTTTTCCATCCCAAATGTAACTATAGTGCGCTGTTTGCACCACATCCAAAATCAACCTGGGAGTAAATAATCCAAAGCATATGTTTCCTGGATTGCGGACTGAATCATAGACCACGCCTTGTGATCCCATTTTTTTTAACTGCATGCCCAATAGCTGGGACGCTTGATAATCATTGGGGTGATACCAATCAGATTGGCGATACTCAGGATCAGTAATGTCATGTAGCTGCGCAGAAAATAGTGTTTTTAAACATCGCATGGAAATACGATCGTATTTTAATCCTTCAATACAGGAAAAATATTTCTCTTGATGATAGCGAGTTTCCGATATAGCCGTCTGTGGATTAATCGCAGCGTAATAAACACCAAAGTTGCCCGAAGAAAAACGCGACCCCGCAGGATTTAAATGTACAAAAGGCCCCAATGCATAAGAACACCCACGAATGCCATAGGGTCTTTCTTCCGGGGGAACACAATGTAAATTTCCGGCCTCCTGACGCAGTCTTGGATTAGTAATGGCCTGAATACCAAACAGAATTTCAAAATCATTGTGGTTAGCCACATCTTCAAACAAGGCAATGGGTGGAAATTTGCTTGGCATTAATCTGTAACCAACCTGCTCCTCAAATTCTCGTAGCGCCAGATTCATCATGCAAATTCGCCTGACCTTATAGCATCCAAATGTTTGTAGACTTCATAAAGTGCAGTCATCAAGCCGCTACTCATAATTTCCATGGGCGCCTTGCCACCAAAAAAAATGCTTTGATTAGGCATACGCACAAAACCATAAATATTGTCTGGATTTTCAAAAACTGTTCGCAATAAAGCATGGATATTGAGCAAATAACTAATCCGCTCCAATAAATCAGGGGTCAGGCGTGCACTTTCCGGAGAAACCTGATACTTATGCAGGGTAGATCTCCCAACCCCAAGAATCGCCATTTTTTCTTTTTCAGAGCAATCCCATTTATTGAGAATATTCAAGGCTGTAGATATGGCTGCGCCGGCAGTTGCCACTGGTTGGGCCTGTGCGTACATATGATTGCTCCCGAATGATTCAAGGTAATCCATAATAAAACATATATAAAATATTTGTCCATATATAAGCAGCGGAAAAGCATAGAGAAATATTGATACCCCCTTTATACTCCTGTCACAATTTGTTTCTAAGATTGCCGTTACTCAATAAGCCGTAGAATTATTTGCCCACAATACCCATGAAAATCAATGCCTTAAGATCAGTTTTTATCACCAGTTTTATCCTGTTGCTTACCGCAGGTTGCAGCAACCTTAAAGATCAGTGGCCGGATCAGGTACCAAAACGCAGCCTTTTCCTCAAAGCCTACCAATTGGATGAAGAAAATAAGCGAATTCAGTCGCAGGAAGAATACCTACTATGGATTCAACGATTTTATTTGGGATGGGAAATTTATAGAAATGGATGGTTAAAGGTGACCAATCAACTGATGGAAGAAACTCATAATCCTGATGACAGAAAAAATGTCGAAAAAAAAATGCAGCAAATTGGACTTAAAATCAGTCGCGAATGGGCAAAAAAACATAAACAAAGAAAAATATTTACCCGACATGTTTCAATCTGGGGGAACGCGTTACTTGAATCGCTCGACCGCAATGAACCACTGGCACTCATAGAAAAAGTTAATGCAGATGTTGATGCCTTGCTAGCACATAAACTTCAGCCTAAAGCAATCACTGCAAGTCGATATTACCCTCAAGATGAAAATAATCCTTTTCTTTAGCTGATTTTTTTTTACAATCATTTTTATGACTGTAGAACCCTCATGGCAATTTCAGAACCAGGTAAATTATCTGCGGCTATTAAATAAATTAATCCGACAAATGCAACCACTGTTAATAGATACCAGGCAATAGAATAAAAAATACCATAAGGTTTTAACGGAGTAATATCTTCAGCAAGCGATATTTGCCAACTGGTAAGAATATCGATCACACCCAAAACAATAAAAAATAGTAAAAACATCAGTCCAAGTTGCCAAGCTACAACCAAACACACAGATGAAATAAATAACAAAATAATCAATGCAAATTTACTACGCCCCGAAAAAACCAAAGACTTCACTACCCTGCCACCATCCAAAGGATGTACCGGAATCAAATTAAACAGATTCACTAAAGCACTGACTGAAGCCACCAATCCTGCAAAATGACTGTCTGTTAATAAATAAACAAGATAAAAAACTATTGTCATGATCAAACCATAAATCGGCCCCATCATCGAAATATAGACATCTTGCCAACGTGTTTTGGGTGAATCACCGACAGCCAATCCACCAACAAATGGAATCAGATACATACCTTTTGTTGGAATACCAAATTTTTTCATAGCACGCAAATGCCCATATTCATGAAATATCAAAACACCAATCAAGGCCAATGCAAATTCTAACGAAAATAAAATACTGTAAGCACCAACACTGGTGGCAATTAAAGCAACCTTCACCACTTGAACTGACTTTAATAATTTAAAACCCAAAGCCAATAACATCCATTTACTATTCGATTTTGATGAAGATTTAATAATAGATGCTTCATTTGCAGCAAGATGATCAGAATTGACTGATTCTGAATCTGATGGCTCGGCAATTAATAATGATTTAACATTTTCTTCGACAAGCTGATCATTTACCGTACATTTATAAGCAATTTCTTTTCTTTCGGGGTTTAACGTAAATTCCATTTGAAGAAATCCCAAACCATCAACCTTCACCTGATGCAAGCTATGCAATTCGCGATTATGTTTTTGCGATATTAACTTGTCATCAACTAACAATAACTCTGTACCATTCCACGGCGACAAATCCAAAAGGATTCGATGATTTTTGTAATTTATACTGAGTACATGCATAACAAATCGCTCTATTAATGTATAATTTTGAAATCAACCTTATTCAGGAAACATGATGATTGCTCTTGGTCGATACAATCAATTAACCGTCGTTAAAATTACAGAATTCGGTATTTTTCTGGATGGCGGAAAATTTGGCAATATTTTATTACCAAAACGCTACGTCACAGAAAACATGAAGTTGGGAAACAAGTTAAATCTGTTTATCCATCTTGACTCAGATGATAGCCTTATAGCAACTACCTTGACGCCCAAAGCACAAGTAGGTGAATGCGCTTACCTGAAAGTGAAAGATGTCAATGCGATAGGTGCATTTCTGGACTGGGGTTTGGCAAAAGATTTATTAGTTCCATTCAGCGAACAACAATCTCCCATGAAATTGGGCGAATCTTATGTTGTTTGTATTTATCTTGATACCTATACCGGACGAATTACTGCCTCTTCACGATTGAGTCGCCACCTAGAAGAAAGATCGTCAGGCTTTACCGCACAACAATCGGTTAATTTATTAATTTGCGGTCAAAGTGAACTAGGTTACAAGGCTGTAATTAATCACTCTCATATGGGACTCATTTTTCGCGATGACGCTTTCAGGCCTTTACAATATGGTGAACGCATTGAAGGGTTTATAAAACACATTAGATCTGACAAAAAAATTGATTTAAGTTTGCAAAAAAAATCAACTGATGCCAAATCAGAACTTGCCGAGAAAATTATTCTTTATTTAAAGCAACATCAGGGTGTTGGATATCTGACTGACAAAAGTGATCCAAATGAAATTTATCAGGTATTCAACGTCAGCAAAGGAAACTACAAAAATGCGTTAAGCTTGCTTTATAAACAGCGTCGTATTTTAATTACACCTGAAAAAATTACATTGGTTGATCAAGAAAACAAATAAGGAAATAATTTTTGCTTCTCCTCCGCCGTTAAATTTTCAACACGTTGTTTGTTTTTTTCCGGAACCAACTGAATATCAGGGAAATATTGCAATGCTTTCTCTACACTTTCCTCCCTAATAAGATGCAAGACCGGATAGGGTGCGCGATTCGTCAAATTTTCGGCAGCATCAGGATCAACACCTGCAAAACAATAGTCAGGATGGAAGCTGGCTATTTGAAATTCACCTTCGTATCCTTCACGGCGCAATAATTGATTAGCCCAAACTAAAAATTGGTTGTAATCCCAAAAATTTTGTAAGTGATTTGGCAGAACTAACAAACTGGTTTCTATTTGAACCTGTTGCTGCAATAATTCACATTCGGATTTAAGCTCGTCAAGCAAAGCTTCATCATCGCCTGCCCAAACCAATCTAATTCTGACTTTATTTTCTTTTCGCGGCCTGGCAGCAAAAGGACACAAGTTCAATCCAATCACAACCTGATCCAGCCAGGTGTTCACTTGACCAATGATTACTTCAGTATTGTTCATATAATATATCTATTTAAGAATAAACAATTTTTTTATTCCCCAATAAATTCCTTTGGTCAAATACCCCAAAGGGCCATAAATAGTCTTTTTTTCTAACGAAATATTCAGTGATGAATAAGTAATTTGTGAGTTTAGAGATTTTTTTCGTCCTTCTATTTGATCTATTTGAGTTTGAATTCTTGCCAGCTCTGATTCAATTGATAGTATTTCATCAACTTTTTTAGCTTGGTTCAGCAAGGATCTAAACCTATCTCGCAACACATGTAAATTTTTCAATTTCGCATCAATATCAATCATCTCCTCAGTAACATCTTCACTGGATATATCTTGTGACTTTACTGTGCCTAAAGGAATAATATTCGCAATAACCAGCTCCAATTGATCATGAGGTATGGATACATCCAAATAAACACTGTCCGCATCATACGAATGCACAGATAACATCACACCCCCGAAATTCTTAACCAGAACTTGAATGTTTTCTGATGCCTCGGAAAGATTAGCGACTTCCAGCTTAAGACGTGCCTTCTTGATCAACAATCTTGAGCCTATACTGGTAGGAGCCGCTGCCGATGCCTCCATAACTTTTTTTCCATAGCTGGCGGAGCAACCAACAAGAAACATCAACGATAACAAACCAATAGCGAGCACACGACAAATATGAGTAAATAAAAAACCGCTTTTCATAAACTTATCCCGAGAAATAATAGTAGCAAAAAATGACTATTCCAGAAGATCTCAATATGGCAGGATTAGGCTTAACATTATATTAACCACTTGTGAGTTTTTTCATGAAACATAATTCTATCCTCCAAACCATTGGCAACACACCTTGCGTACGTATCAATTGTCTATTTCGAAGCGACATTGAAGTCTGGATGAAAATAGAACGCTTCAATCCCGGCAGTAGTATTAAAGATCGTATCGCATTGGCCATGATTGAAGATGCTGAAGCAAAAGGTTTAATTAATAAAGACTCTACCATTATCGAGCCTACATCAGGCAACACCGGTGTTGGATTGGCGTTGGTCTGCGCGGTAAAAGGTTATAAATTGATTTTGACCATGCCAGAGTCTATGTCGATTGAACGCCGAAAGTTAATCAAAGCTTATGGCGCTGAAATTGTATTAACGCCTAAAGAACTGGGTATGGGTGGTTGTATTGCCAAGGCCAACGAATTATTGGCAGCAACTCCTGATTCCTGGATGCCGCAACAATTTAATAACCCGGCAAATGTTGAAGTCCATCGTCAAACAACAGCAAAAGAAATTCTGGATGATTTCCCGGAAGGTATCGACTATATGATTACCGGCGTAGGGACCGGTGGGCATATCACAGGTTGCAGCGAAGTGCTTAAACAAAAATTTCCTGCACTGAAAACTTTTGCAGTAGAACCGGAAAAGTCACCAGTCATCAGCGGCGGCCAAAAAGGCTTGCACCGATTACAAGGCATAGGTGCCGGTTTTATTCCACAAGTATTAAATACACAAACATTAGACGGCACTATTCTAGTTTCGGAAGAAAATGCATTCAAAATGACTCGCGAATGTGCAACAAAAGAAGGAATTTTGATTGGTATTTCTTCAGGTGCTGTTTTATCAGCTGTTGCACAAAAACAAAATGAATTACCCAGCGGAAGTCGGGTTTTAATTTTCAGTTATGATACAGGCGAGCGTTATTTGTCGATTGAAGATTTGTTTTAATTTTTAAGACCCCTCTCCCCTGCCCCTCTCCCACAAGGGGAGAAGGGAATTGATTCTGTTCAAAACTTCTCGTTAGATATAAACGAAGTAAATTAACAATATTTTATTAAGAACTTCAATCTGTTCCCTCTCCCTTGATGGGAGAGAGAGTGTTTTTTGTCTATCTCAAAACTATTCCAAAGCCACAACAACTACTGATTTCGCAGGAATATTCAACAACAACGCTCCACTCTTCGCTTCAGCTGAATAAGCTTTAGGCGCGATTGCATTGGGGTTTGCAAAAGTATTGTGCGTATCCATTTTGTCAGAAGTCAGCACCTGACCAGTTGCTTTTTTGGCATTCAAACCTTTTGCATTGATATTCAACACTTCAGCTTTATGTGGATTGGTATTGGCAATTGCCAAATATACTTTTCCATCTTTTGCTTTTGCTGCCGAAACGCTGATAGCAGGAATGGATTTTTTATCCAGTTCATACTGCGGAACATTTTTAATACTGACAGGCAAGGAAGTTGCATCCTGAAATGGGATATACATTTTAAAGACGTGATAAGTAGGAGTCAGAATCATCTTGTCTTTTTCTGTCAATATCATCGCCTGAAGTACGTTGACCATTTGCGCGATGATACTCATGTGCACACGGTCCGCGTGCTTGTGGAAAATATTAAAGTTTAATGCTGCAACAATCGCATCACGCAAACTGTTTTGTTGATACAGGAAGCCAGGATTATCATCGCCAGTCACGTCGTACCATGTGCCCCATTCATCAACATAGAAACCGACTTTTTTCTCAGGATCATTTTTGTCCATGACTTTTTTATTTTCGACTATGAACCCATCCATACGCAGCGTCTGTTGGAATGTCGAAAACCATTCTGATTCAGGGAAATTGGTTGCGGCACCTTTTGCTGCCCAATTAGCTTTCGGCAAAGTGTAATAATGAAAACTCACCGCATCCATTCTCATACTCCAATTGGGTTTCACATTGGCAGTAAGGTAATCTGCCCAGCTAGTGTCATCAGTGTGACCACCACTCGCAATCAATATGGGCGTGTTGTGCTTGGGCGTTTTCAGAAAAGCGGCATATTGTTTGTAGAGATTGGTGTAATACTCCGGCGTCATGTTGCCGCCGCAACCCCAAGCTTCATTACCAATCGCAAAATAATGCACGCGGAAAGGTTTATCTCGACCATTTTGGCGGCGCGTTTCGGCCAGAGTTGATTTGCTTTCCGAAGTCATATACTCGAGCCATTCTGCCATTTCCTGCGGACTCCCTGTTCCCAAGTTACCATTGACATAGGCTTCAGCGCCGAGCATTTCCACCAGATCAAAAAATTCGTGTGTACCTACGGCGTTATCTTCCAACACGCCACCCCAGTTGGTATTCACTCTTACCATGCGCTTATTGCGTGGGCCTATGCCATCACGCCAGTGGTATTCGTCAGCGAAACAACCACCAGGCCAACGAATCAGAGGAACTTTCAAATCTTTAAGTGCGCTCACAACGTCGTTGCGCCAACCTTTGGTGTTGGGCGTTTTGGATTCTGGCCCAACCCAGATTCCTTCATAAATTCCACGCCCCAAATGCTCAGCAAATTGACCATAAATGTTTTTGTTAATTATCGGACCGGGTTTGCTGGCATCAAGGATGACTTCGGTTTCTGCTATAGCAAATGAAGAACAACAAACAATCGCCAGCATTAATGCAGATTTCAATTTATTCATAGACGTTCTCTTTTATTGTGGGTTTATCACACAGCAGCGGGACTATAATAATATTGTCTTACAATTGCAAACGGCATAAACAAAAATAGACAAAACCGATCGGGAAATCGGGTCTTCAAATCAAATGAATCAAAGCCAATCTTTTCGTTTGAAATACCAATAAGGTAAAACTGCAGACAAAACCATCATCGCCAGAGCAAGCTCAAAGCCATAGGGCCAGTCTGAAAAGGGGATAATTTTGAAGTTCATGCCGTACATACTGGCGACTACAGTGGGCGGCAGAAATACCATAGCGGCAATCGAAAATATTTTGATGATCTGGTTTTGCTCAATATTGATAAAACCTTGGGTCGAATCCATCAAAAAGTTGATTTTGTCGAACAGAAAAGCGGTGTGTGACATGAGTGTATCCACGTCCCGCTTGATTTCACGTGTGGTCTCCTGGAGCTCCACTGAATCCCTTATGTGTTTTTGAATAAAAGAAATTGAACGCTGGGTATCCATCAAACACAAGCGGATTTTTCCATTGCTGTCTTCCAGTTTTGCCAGTTGATCAATTGCGTCTTCCAGTTCAGCATCATTGTCTTCCAATACCATGCGACTGACATCTTCAAGTTTTCGATGAATGTCTTCCAAAGCATCCGCCAGGTTTTCGACTTTCTGCTCAAACATGGTCACAAGAAGTTCCGAGGGGGATGCAACC
>CAZICR010000047.1:0-12561 GCA_964537795.1 uncultured Cellvibrionaceae bacterium
GAGCCCCTCCGTTTTTTTCAGCTTAATTAATTTAGTGGCCCTCACCCTAGTGCTTTCGGCAATAACTGCATGGTTGTTGTCGAGACGGCTAGGGTGAGTGCAAAACTTTTTGTCTCGCTGGAGAAAATAATGTTTTCTAATCTAAAAGCCATTCTGTTGGTAACGGGATTTTTATCTATATCACCAATCAGCTGGGCGGAATCTGTTTCCGAATCAATTAGTTTGCAAGATGCTGTTCGTGCAACTTTGAATAAAAATCCTTCATTGCAGGCTTTTCAATTTAAACATCAGGCGTTGCAAGGCGAAAAAGTAACGGCTGGATTAAAGCCGCAGTGGGAAATTTCAGGAGAAATAGAAAATGTTGCAGGTACTGGTGAGTTTTCAGGATTGGATGCCAGTGAAACGACCTTGTCCTTTTCTTCCGTTATTGAATTGGGCAATCCGCGAGAGGCGCGTTCGCAATTAGTAACTGCGCGACAAGCTGCATTGATGTCATCAGAAAGAGTGGCTGCCGCTAATCTACTCTCGCAAGTCACGCAACAATTTATTTTGGTATTGGCCGCACAAGAAAAAATTAAGTTGCAGGAAAATTTCTATCGAATTGCGGAAGAAAATTTGCAATCCATTCAAGGCTTGATACAAGCAGGGCGATTAGCTGATGCCGAATTGTTGCGTGCCAAAGCATCATTGGCATTAAGTGCTATGGATTTGCAAAAATCAAAAGCCATATTGAATACCGAAAAGATAGAACTTAGTCGCTATTGGGGAGAACCTGCTGCCAATTTTTCAAAGGTTAATGCAGATCTGTTTCGATTTATGCCAATGAAATCGTTGAATGATTACATGGCACAATTGGAAAAAAATCCTGATGTAGGTTTATTGAGTCGGGATATTGAAGTCAAAGCAGCCGAAATCAAACAGCTTCGTGCTGATGCCCGGAGTGATGTTCAATGGCATGCCGGGTTACGTCAATTTCAAGCAACAGATGATACTGCTGTAGTGGTTGGTATCAGTGTCCCATTGGGAGAAAAGCGGCGCTCATCCGGCGCATTGAATAGTGCAATTGCCAATCAATCCCTCGCTGAACAGGATCGTGATGCAGCACTCCTGGATGCAAAAGCAGAACTCGGAAGTATTTATACTGAATATCAAACCGCAATGGACCAAGTGGAATTACTAAGGCAAAAAGTTTTGCCGCAGCTTGAACAGGCCATGATCAAAACAACACAGGCGTTTACGCAGGGGCGATATAGCTATCTGGAGTTTAATTTGGCACAGAAGCAATTATTGGAAACACAAAAATTATTGATTGACGCCGCAACAGATGCGCATTTATTGCATGCCCGCCTTGAAAGGCTAACCGCAAATTCTTATTTGAAGGAAGACTAATCATGAAAAATGTGAATTATTTTTCGGGCTTATTATTGAGCTTATGTATTTTAATAGATCTGCCCGCTTTGGCTTCAGACGATCACGATCATCACGGCCATGATGATCATGAAGAGGGAGAAATTGCAAAAGGCCCACATAATGGTCGCTTATTGGTGGATGATCATTTTGAATTGGAACTGAGTATTTTTGAGCAGGGTGTTCCACCGGAATATCGTGTTTGGGCCAGCATTGATGATAAATCAATTCTACCAGAAGATTTAAAGCTGTCTGTGCAATTAACCCGCTTGGGTGGAATAGTCGATCAATTTACGTTTGTAAAACAAAATGATTTTCTACGCAGCCAGCAAACAGTAAAAGAGCCGCATTCATTTGATGTATTAGTGAAAGCGGAATATAAAAACAGACAATATCAATGGAATTTCCCTTCCTATGAAGGGCGAGTTGAATTATCGCGCGAAATGGCGGAAGCATCTGGCGTTACTACCGCCATAGCAAACGCAGGTGACATAGATAAAAAAATAACACTTTATGGAAAGTTGGTCGTTGCACCTGAATTTCAACGGATTATCAAAGGCAGGTTTCCAGGTGTGGTTAAAAGAATCAATGTAGTACCGGGTGATTTTGTGAATGCGGGCGATATTTTATTAAGCATTGAAGCCAACGACAGTTTAAGTATTTATAACATCACCGCGCCTATTGCAGGCAAAGTGGCAGAGCGGCATATAAATCCTGGTGAAATATCTGAAAGTAATCCACTGATCAGAATAGTGGATGATCGTCGGCTGACAGCATTGCTGCATGTGTTTGCAAAAGACGGAATACATATTAAGGCAGGGCAGGTTGCTGTTATCCAACATCAGCAGCAACAGATTGTAAGCAAAGTAGAATCCATATTGCCGGATATTGATCACTCATCGACTTCGTTGGTGAGAATTGCAGTGGATAATCAACAACAAAAATGGCTCGCTAATGAAGCGGTTGTCGCTGAAATATCAGTTGAAAAAATTCCGGTTGCATTGCGAGTCGATAATCGTGCACTACAAAAGTTTCGCGATTGGCAAGTGGTATTTATTAAAGTAGGAGATACATATGAAATTCGCCCTTTGGAATTGGGAAAGACGGATGGTCAATTTACTGAAGTAGTCAGTGGCCTTAATCAAGGTGATGAGTATGTGGTTGAAAATAGCTATTTGTTAAAAGCCGATTTGGAAAAATCCGGCGCATCACATGATCATTAAGGGAGTAAAGACATGATTGAATCAATTTTGCGTTTTGCGATTGAGCGACGTGTATTGGTGATGTTTGTTGTATTGGTACTGATTGTGACAGGAATTTTCAGTTATCAACGCTTGGCGGTTGATGCGGTTCCTGATATTACCAATGTGCAAGTGCAAATTAATACACAAGCACCTGGCTATTCGCCTTTGGAAACCGAACAGCGCATTACCTGGCATATTGAAACTGCACTCTATGGTCTACCGAAACTGACTTACACGCGATCACTGTCGCGTTATGGTTTGTCGCAAGTCACGGTAGTGTTTGAAGATGGTACGGATATTTATTTTGCGAGGCAATTAATCAGTGAGCGTTTGGTACAAATTAACAGTTTACTACCGCACGGGATTGAACCTGAATTGGGGCCATTGGCAACCGGATTGGGTGAAATTTTTATGTACACAGTTGAAGCGAAAGCTGAAGCCAAACATCTTTATGATGCAACGGCATTAAGGGAAATTCAGGATTGGATTATTCGCCCACAATTATTGCAAGTGAAAGGCGTAACTGAAATCAATACTATTGGTGGCTATAACAGACAATATCACATCACGCCCAAACCTGAAAAATTAATTCATTTGCATATCAGTACGGAACAAATTCGTGAAGCCCTTGAACGCAATAATCAAAGCCAGGGCGCAGGTTATATCGAAACACAAGGTCAACAATGGCTGATTCGCACTCAAGGGCAACTCAATACTATTGATGAAATTAGTCAGGTGATTGTTGCAGAGCGTGAAGGTGTTTCTATCAGAATTGGTGATGTTGCCGAGGTTGCGATTGGCAAAGAATTACGTACCGGTGCCGCAACACAAAATGGTGAAGAAGTGGTGATGGGTACTGCCATGATGTTGATGGGTGAAAACTCACGTACAGTCGCCTATCAACTTGCGAATAAATTGAAAGAAATTAATACGTCTTTGCCTGAAGGTGTTATTGCACAAGCTGTTTATGATCGAACGCAATTGGTGGATAAAACCATTTCAACTGTGCAGAAAAATTTACTCGAAGGTGCATTGCTGGTTGTTGCCGTATTATTTTTGTTGTTAGGCAATTTTCGCGCGGCATTAATCACCGCTGCGGTGATCCCCATCACTATGTTGATGACTATCAGTGGCATGGTACAAGCCGGTATTTCAGCTAACTTGATGAGTTTGGGTGCATTGGATTTCGGTTTGATCGTTGATGCTGCAGTGATCATTGTTGAAAATACCATGCGACGTTTATCTGAAGCGCAGAAGCAGCAAGGAAAAATGGATTTGCGTGAGCGTTTGGCTTTAGCTTTTGATGCCACCAATGAAGTGATTCGCCCAAGTCTGTTTGGTGTGGCGATTATCACTTTGGTCTATTTGCCGATTTTTACTTTAACCGGTGTTGAAGGAAAAATGTTTCACCCTATGGCGGTTACAGTAGTGATGGCTTTAAGTATTGCTTTGGTTTTGTCCATTACCTTTATTCCTGCTGCAGTGGCTTGTTTTATGACAGCTAAAGTTGCAGAGCATGAAAATGGTGTGATGCGAAAAGCCAAAGAATTTTATCGACCTTTATTGCAAATGGCATTGGTATTTCGTTGGTGGTTAATCAGTTGTGCAGTATTCCTGGTGTTATTTTGCAGTTGGCTAATGACTACTTTAGGCTCTGAATTTATTCCTGAATTGGATGAAGGGGATATCGCATTACATGCATTACGAATTCCCGGTACCGGTTTGGATCAAGCAGTCGGCATGCAAAAATTATTGGAAGAGCGCATTAAACAATTTCCGGAAGTGGATAAAGTTTTTGCTAAATTAGGAACAGCAGAAGTTGCTAATGATCCTATGCCTCCCAGTGTTGCCGATAACTTTGTGATTATGAAACCCCGCAGTCAATGGCCGGATCCCCATCGCTCAAAGCAGGATTTGGTGCAAGCTATCGAAAAGGCAGTGAAAGAAATTCCCGGGAATAATTATGAATTCACCCAGCCCATTGAAATGCGTTTTAATGAATTAATTTCCGGCATTCGTTCTGATTTGGGAATTAAAGTGATTGGTGATGATTTAAATCAATTATTAACTTCTGCCAATCAAGTGTTGGAAATTCTTGAATCAATAGAAGGCGTTGCCGATGCGCGTGTTGAACAAGTGACAGGTTTGCCGATGATTACGGTCATTCCCAATCGTCACGCCATGGCAACTTATGGTCTGGATATGAAAACGCTCCAAGACACAGTATCCACCGCTATGGCGGGTACTCACGCCGGAATATTATTTGACGGTGACAGGCGTTTTGATTTGATTATTCGTCTGCCGGAAAATTTACGCACACAACCGGACGCTTTAATGCGATTACCCATTACCATTCAAAAAGCGCCGGGTTATGTTCCTTTGTCAGAAATTGCACGCATTGAATTAGCGCCGGTTCCTAATCAAATCAGTCGGGAAAATGGCAAACGATTAGTGGTAGTCACCGCCAATGTACGTGGTCGGGATTTAGGATCCTTTGTTACAGAAACACAATCAAAAATTGCGAAAAATTTAAAATTACCAGCAGGTTATTGGTTGGATTACGGTGGTACATTTGAGCAAATGAATTCAGCCAATAAACGTCTATCGATTGTAGTGCCTTTAACGCTATTAATGGTGTTGGCATTATTAATTTTAGCCTTTGGCTCAATTAAAGACGCACTGATTATTTTTACCGGAATCCCTTTAGCATTAACTGGTGGCGTCATCGCTTTGTGGCTACGCGATATGCCGCTCTCCATTTCGGCCGCCGTGGGTTTCATTGCACTTTCTGGTATAGCCGTACTCAACGGTTTAGTCATGCTGTCATTCATTCGAAATTTATGGAAAGAACAAAGTGAATTACATTCGGCAATAGTAGAGGGCGCTTTAACACGATTACGTCCCGTATTAATGACCGCGCTTGTCGCCAGCCTTGGCTTCATCCCTATGGCATTCAACACCGGCATAGGCGCCGAAGTCCAAAGACCCCTCGCCACTGTTGTGATTGGCGGAATAGTTTCGTCGACTTTATTAACTTTGTTAGTTTTGCCTGCACTTTACCGTATTGTTTATGGGAGAGGGCGAGCATGAAATATTAACGAAGAGATAGAGTCAGGAATGACAAAATATTTGCGATAAAAACTTAAAAAAATGGAAAAACTATGTCTGACCTAAAAGATCCAAGAGTTTTATTTGCAGCTGAGCGGACGTTGTTGGCTTGGAATAGAACCAGTCTTGCGTTGATTGCATTTGGTTTTATGGTGGAGCGGGCGGGGTTGTTATTGCGGGTGCTTGAGCCAAATAAAATAACCGATATTCAGCCCACCTTTTGGTTGGGCTTGGCTTTTATTCTGTTGGGTGCAATATCCTCAAGAGTTTCCGCCTCGTTATAGTGCAAAATGGGGAATATTGGTCAATGTTATAGTGGCTGTATTGGGATTTGTGTTGATTGTGTTGCTTTATATGGAACATATTTAATAAGTGCGTGTTTCTGATATTCTAGCCTCCCGATATTTCTGACGGAATGTTAATGGAAATCTTTGTACTGCTTGGTTTGATTATGTTGAATGGCCTGTTTGCTATGTCTGAAATTGCGATTGTGACAGCGAAAAAATCGCGTTTGATGGTGTTAGCTTCAAAAGGGAATTCTTCTGCGCAAGCGGCATTGAAATTGGCTGAAGATCCCACACAATTTTTGTCCACAGTGCAAATTGGTATTACATCCATAGGCATCATGAATGGTATTTTTGGTGAATCCATTCTTGCCGAACCATTTGCATTGTGGTTACAAACTTTCGGAGTTCCTGTTTCGCTCAGCGGTAACATCGCTACAGTTTTAGTAGTTGTAGTCGTGACTTATTTATCCATAGTTGTAGGTGAATTAGTACCCAAGCGCATAGGGCAGGTGAGTGCAGAGCGTATTGCCTGTGTTATGGCTAAGCCAATGCAAATACTCGCCATAATCACCAAACCTTTTGTATTTTTATTGTCGGCTTCAACTCGCACCATGATGCGGGTTATGGGTTTTAATCAAACCCAGGATCAAAATGTCACCCAAGAAGATATTCATGCCATTCTGGATGAGGGTTCAAACTCTGGAGTTATTGAGCAACAAGAACACACTATGGTAAAAAATGTATTGCGTTTGGAAGCACGCAATATTGTTTCATTGATGGTGCCACGTTCGGATATCACCTTTCTCGACGCTGCATTACCCATAGAAGAGAATTACAAACGCGTCATGCAATCGCCGCATTCACGCTTTCCCGTGTGCGAAAAAAGTAATGAAAATTTAATTGGCGTTATCAATGCCAAAGAATTATTAGCCGAAGCAATTAGCGGAAAACCCATTAGCTTGGCTGCCATGGCGCAACCTTGTCTTCTGGTGCCCGCATCATTAACGGCTATGGAATTGCTGGAATTTTTTCGCTCCTCACATAGCCATATGGTTTTTGTTGTTGATGAATATGGCGACATCAAAGGTTTGGTTACCCTGCAAGACTTGCTGGAGGCACTCACCGGAGAATTTATTTCAGGCAATGAAGAAGACGCTTACATTATTCGTCGCGATGATGGTTCATTTCTATTCGATGGTATGTTGCCGATTGTGGATTTAAAAGATTGCCTGGAAATCAGTGATCTACCCGAAGAAGGAAATTACCAAACCCTCAACGGGTTAATCATGCTAATCATAGGCCGAGTCCCTGTCGCCGGAGAAAAAATTACGTTGAAAGATTGGCAACTGGAAATTGTCGATATGGATGGCCGCAGAATCGATAAGGTGCTGGCGTCTAAGTTGTAGTTATTTTAAATATTTATCGGGATATAAAAAATGCGCAAACCGATTGTATTAACTCCAAACGAAGGCCGTCGTTATGAAATGGGCAGCATGTCTGCAATTTTCAAAGCAGACTGCGCTGAAACAGATGGGGCCTATTCAATTTCCGAATGGTGGCTTGAACCTTACTCAAAAGGCCCCGGCGCCCATTCACATCCTGAAGACGACGTATTTTATGTCCTCGAAGGCGTCATGAGTTTTTTAATTGGTGATGAATGGATCGATGCCCCAAAAGGCTCTTTCATTTTAGCTCCCGCAGGAACAACCCACGATTTTGAAAACCGCACATCCGCCCGAACCGGCGCACTTAATTTTTCTATACCTGGAAATTTTGAAACTCATATGCCGAGTATTGTGGAGTGGTTTAAGGGCAATCCGTTGAGGAAGACTATCGATGCTTAAATTCACGAAGTAATAATGAGCCGTAACTAAAAAATTTTGAGTGCGAGCTTTTGAAAATGGAAATCACAAAGAATTATAAAGCTGAGGAGCTGCAAGAATTTAAAAAGATGGCGCTTGGTGAATGGCAAAATGTAGAATTTTCAAAAGAGAATGAAGCAGAGCCAATGACACCAAAACCAATTCTTGCAAAGGAAAACGGTTTAGTTATTGGTGGATTATCATACGTTTGGTATCCCAATCCTGATCAAAACGAATTGGCATTATGGGTAAACACTGTTGTGGTTTTGCCTTCCTGTAGAAGTCATGGTGTAGGTACTGAGTTGATAAGATTTGCCATGCAAGAGCAAGCGTCGGAAGCTGAATTATTTGTCTATACATCAATACCAAATTTATACCTGAAATTAGGTTGGTCGTCTGTCTCTGTTGATAGGGAAAATCATGTTTTAAAATATGTTAATACAAGCTTGAGGGATTGAAATTAAGTAACCGTATAACTTGGCATTATTAATAAAATTAAGAAAAATTTAATTTTATTACAATTGTAAAGGTTGCATTTTTGTGAGTCTTTTGGTGGCGGCTCAAAAATTGGTCGTAATCTGTGCGGCCTATAAGGCAAAACCCTTTTACTTGCGCTTGATTTATGTTTTGATGCGCGCCATCTGCGAAACACTTTCTGTTAACAATATTGAGCCTTAATCCAGAGCAAGGAATCCAAGTCCATGATGTTTTTTAATAAGTCCAAGGTAGCTGTTAGTCATATTAGTCATCCTCTGTCTAAAGCTTGTGTATTTACTATTTTCGCTATATCCGGAATTGCTTACGCAGCGGCACCTACGGCTGTGAACGATAGTCGTAGCATTCCGGTTAATAGCAGCATTACATTGAATTTGATTGCCAATGATTTCGATACCGATGGTGATGCTATTGCAGTTATTAGTGTGTCAGGTTCGAATAATGCAACGGTAACACTGAATGCAGACGGCAGTGTTTTTTATTCTCCAAATACTGATTTTCAGGGTACAGATACTTTTACTTATACCATTCAGGAAACGCAAAATTCAGAACCGCTCACTGCAACTGCGACGGTAACTATTACAGTAACGGGCAGTAATTTTGTCGATGCTGCAACGGGAAATAATCGCAGCGTAGCAGTCGCCATGGAAGCGGTGTGTGCAGAGTTAAGAGCAAGTTCTGATAGTGAATTGGGTGCAGGTCGCCGCAATTTATTGGAACGTTGTAATGGACTCGATGCGCTTGCATTAAATGATCCCGAAGCCGCTAACGCCGCGCTTAGACAAATCGCACCGGAAGAAACGATTGCGTTGATGCGCTCCACTTCTGAATCAAGTCGTACACAAACTGCAGCGGTTTCCCAACGCATTGGCCAATTGCAGGCTGGCAATAATCGTTTTACTTTCAATGGTATGGTTTCTCGCAATCAACCTTCAGGTGGTGGGGCAGGTGATGCAGAACCTATTTGGTCTGCATTGGGATTTTTTGCCAGCGTGCAGCATCAAGCGGCAAAAAGAGATATGAGCGATTTGGAGTCTGGCTATAAGTCTTCGGGCGATACCTTGACTCTGGGTGCTGACTATCGTTTGAGTGACGATTGGGTAGTGGGCGGTGCGGTTGGTTATACGCAAAACGAACTGGACTATTCTGCACAAAATGGCAGCCTCGATAGTGAAATTACCAGTTTCATTATGTTCAATTCTTACAGCATGAAATATTCATCGCTGGAAATACAAATGGGATACGCCGTCACTTCCTTCGACTCCATTCGTAATTTGGAATATAGCGAAGGTGATACCCTGGTTAATGACACCATGCGCGGTTCTACGGGCGGATCACAATTTTTATTGAATTCGCAATACCAGTGGGAATGGCATAAAGATGCACTCACTATTTTTCCTTTCGCCCGTTTTGATTATTTGCAAAATAATGTTGATCGTTATGGTGAAAATGGTGGCGGCGGTTTACCCATGATTATCGGCAAGCAATCCACAGAACAACTCACATTGAGTGCCGGTGTTGAGTCGACTTATGTGTTCAATAGAAATTGGGGCGTGTTAATTCCGACATTAAAAATAACGATGCTCAGTGAAGTCAGTTCAGGCTTTGACCCTATTGCATCACAATTTGCTTATGACCCGGATCCGGAAAATACTTTTACCTTACAAAACGATGGTGAAGATAAATCTTTCGCGCAAATCGCGCTGGGTTCTTCTTTCATTTTTAAACGTGGCGTATCAGGTTTCCTTCAATACCAAAAAATGATGGCTTACGAAAATTTATCCGCATATCAGATTCAAGGAGGTGTTCGTTATGAATTCTAATAACCTGAAATTTTTTAATGCATTATTTTTTAGCCTGTTATTAGCAAGTTTAGTATTAACGGGCTGTGGTGGTGGCAGTGCTTCAACCACATCGACAGACAATGATTTACCCTCACCGGTTGCTGGTGGCATTGAAGGTGAAGTCTTGGCGCCAGGCAAAACTGGCGGCAATCCTGCAACTCCGGAAGAACTCGCGTTACTACCAGTAGTTTCAGTTGGCTCGCGACAATTTGCTGACCCTAACGTGTTACTTTTTTTACGTGGTACAGTTACTGCTGCCGAAGGTGCACAGATTGTTAAAACTCTTTGGACGCAAGTGACAGGGCCGCAAGTTACTATTTCATCACCTTTGTCATTAAACAATATAGTTCTGTTGCCCGACGTTAGTGTTTCCACATTACTGGAGTTTCGTTTAACGGCGGAGGACGACAAGGGAAAAGTAAATTCTGCAACCTTGTCAGTTTTTGTAACGCCGGTTCCTACATTTTTAAAAGTTGTCGGTGAAATTGTCAGCGAAAATGATAGTCAGGTTACCTTTACCTTGAACTTAAATGCGCCTAGTACGGTTCCAGTAACCGTTTCTTATGTAACCAGAGATGGCACGGCAATCGCGGGTTCAGATTACGTCAGCACTTCAGGATCAATTCTATTTGCTGTTGGGGAAACCACTAAGACAATTTCTGTTCCTTTGATTAATGATCGTATTGACGAGCTTGATGAAAGTTTTAGTTTGCAAGCAACCGCTGTCAGCGGCACCAATACGGGTACTAACACTGGTAGTGCTATTATTCGTGTCCACAAAGAGGTACCACTAGTGTCGCAAACCATTGGATTTCAAAACAGCAGCGCAGCGTCTGTTGCGATGGGTCAAATGTATAGAAATTCAATTGATCCCAATATTGTTGCGCCAGGTTCAGGCATTATTGTTTATGAGAGTTCGAATCCGCTCGTTGCAACCGTTGATGCTAAGGGCACTGTTGAAGGTTTGTCTTTAGGAACCGCAATTATCACAGCAACAAAATCTGCTGATAATATTTATGCAGCCGCTACTGCGAGTTATGAAATTAATGTGGTGAGCGCTATGCGGTTTACTAATAGCCGTGAACCTTTACTTACGATCGGCCAAATATACAACAACCCAATTGATCCCAATATTGTTGTGCCAGGCACCGGCACTCTTATTTATCAGAGTTCGAATCCACTTGTTGCTTCAGTCGACGCCGCTGGCACTGTTCAATCCTTGAATCTAGGTACTGCAATAATTACCGCAACAAAATCCGGTGATGATTTTTATTTTGCCACGGCGGCAGGTTATGAAGTTAATGTGGTAGGCACGCAATGTCTTGATCTGGTACCTGTTGTGACAGGTTCTATCGCCAATATAACGACATCCGGCGACTATTTTGATGCATACGGTTGGCTTGCCTTTGATGCAACTCCAACACTCTCTTGGGTATCAGAATTATTCTACCCGACCCAAGCACCTGCATGGATAGCCTACGCATTTGACACGCAGGAGACTGTTACCCAGTATTCCATCTTCTTTACAAACGGATCATTAACATCAAGAGCACCTATGAAGTGGGAGTTTCAGGGGTCTAATGATGGCCTTGTCTGGGTAACTTTAGATGCTCGATTAAATGAAGTGAATTGGGCCGGTTCGGAACGTCGCTCTTATAATGTCAGCAATCCAGCTGCTTATAGAAATTATCGTTTATTTTTTACTGAAGATAACGATCCAAGAGAGGGGATAGTCGTTATTTCTATTGGCGATCTTGCACTCGAAAATTGTAATTTGAATTTGAATGAAGGTTAACCAATGTCAGCTAGAAAGCGAGGCGAGATCTTTTAAAGATATCGCCTTTCTCATAACTCAACTATTAACGATAATATCTAGGGTGAGAGAGAGTTCATTGGCACAACCGCAAAATGCTCGCATTAATGAACCGGTAGTTTTTGGTGCTACATCGTTTCGTTTCAATGAATAAATTTACGAATTATTGATTTATTTGATGTGCAAACCTGATCGATTCAACAAATGCCGAAAACGCCGGTGATGCTTGCCGTCGATTGGGGTAATACAGGTGAAAGCCCTCAAAATAGGGACTCCAATCTTCCAATATGGATACCAGTCTGCCATCAGCCAAATAGGGCGCGGCGAGTTCCTCAGGAACGTACGCCAGACCTATACCATCCACTGCGGCATTAAGCACATGCATGATGCTGTTAAACACCAGTTGCCCATCTACTTTTACTGTGAAGGCGCGTCCTTCTTTTTCAAATTCCCAGGCGTAAATGGAACCCGTTGGCCGGTGGCGAATATTCACGCAGTGGT
>CAZICR010000048.1:0-12540 GCA_964537795.1 uncultured Cellvibrionaceae bacterium
TGATACCTCATAGTGAAGTAAGGAAACGTTAACAGAAAAATTCCGATTTATAAAAATCGGAATTTTTCAATAAGAACCGACTTCTTTTATTTCACATCAAATCGATCCAGCATCATGACCTTGTTCCATGCATTAACGAAATCCTGCACGAACTTTTCATGGCCGTCATTGGCTGCGTAAACTTCGGCGATCGCGCGTAATTCGGCGTGGGAACCGAATATTAAATCAACCGGTGTTGCGGTCCATTTTACTTTACCGGTTTTGCGATCTATCCCTTCATAAAGCCCTTGGGTTTTTGCTGATTTTTTCCATTGGGTGGACATATCAAGCAAATTTACGAAGAAATCATTAGTCAAGGTGCCAGGTTGATTAGTGAATACGCCATGTTTGCTATTGTCGCTGTTAGCATCCAATGTGCGCAGGCCACCCACTAATACCGTCATTTCAGGAACCGTCAATGTGAGCATATTGGCGCGATCAACCAATAACTCTGCCGGTGATTGTGTGTTGTCTTTCGCGAAATAATTGCGGAAACCATCAGCGGTGGGTTCAAGTACAGCAAAAGAATTTGCATCTGTTTGTGCTTGTGTTGCATCAACACGACCGGGAACAAAAGGAACATCTATGCTACGCCCGGCCTTTTTTGCTGCCTGTTCAACTGCAGCTGCGCCACCCAACACAATCAAGTCCGCCAGTGATACTTTTTTGCCAGTTTTTTGCAGCTTGTTGAAATCAGTTTGAATTTTTTCCAAAGATTTCAGAACTTTCGCAATTTCTTTTGGATTATTCACTTCCCATTTATTTTGCGGTGCAAGACGAATACGCGCACCGTTGGCACCACCGCGCAAATCAGTACCACGGAAACTGGCAGCAGATGCCCAAGCAGTTCGCACTAATTCCGACGTGCTTAATCCTGAAGAAAGAATATCGGATTTTAATTTGGAAATATCCGCAGCATTAATTAATTCATAATCAACAACCGGTAATGGATCTTGCCAGATTAAATCTTCCTTCGGTGCATCCGCCCCTATATAACGCACACGTGGTCCCATATCGCGGTGAGTTAATTTGAACCAGGCTTTTGCAAACGCAAGTTCAAATTCTTTTGGATTTTCTTTAAATCGCAACGAAATCTTGCGGTACTCGGGATCTTCTTTTAATGCCAAATCTGTCGTAAACATAACCGGTGCGTGGCGTTTGGTTTTATCATGAGCATCAGGTACCAGATTAGCGGCCTGACCATCTTTTGGAATCCACTGGATTGCGCCCGCAGGGCTTTTGGTTTGCACCCATTCGTAAAGAAACAGGTTGTCGAGATATTGTGTTGTCCATGCAATCGGATTCACTGACCAGGCACCTTCAAGTCCACTGGTGATTGTGTCACCCGCGTTACCTTTTCCACATTTATTTTTCCAACCCAATCCCTGTTCTTCCAGGTTTGCAGCAGCAGGTTCTTTGCCCACACAATCATCCGGTTTGCGTGCGCCGTGCGCTTTACCAAAAGTATGACCACCCGCAATCAAGGCGACAGTCTCTTCATCATTCATCGCCATTCGACCAAATGCTTCGCGAATATCTTTGGCTGCCAATAGAGGATCAGGCACACCATTGGGACCTTCCGGGTTTACATAAATCAAACCCATTTGCACTGCAGCCAAAGGTTTTTGTAATTGGCGGTTACCTGAATGTCGTTTATCGTCCAGCCATTTTTTTTCTGGACCCCAATTCACCATTTCAGCTTCCCAATCATCTTCGCGGCCACCGGCAAAACCAAAAGTTTTAAAACCCATGGATTCCAACGCAACATTTCCAGTTAATACCATCAAATCAGCCCAGGAAATTTTGCTACCGTATTTTTGTTTGATCGGCCACAACAATCGACGAGCTTTATCCAGATTGGCGTTATCAGGCCAACTGTTGAGAGGCTCAAAACGTTGTTGCCCTCCCGCGGCACCACCGCGACCATCAAAAATTCTGTATGTGCCCGCACTATGCCAGGCCATGCGAATAAAAAAGGGGCCATAGTGACCATAATCAGCAGGCCACCAATCTTGCGATGTTGTCATCAATGTTTTGATATCGGCTTTTAGCGCATTTAAATCAAGTTTTTTAAATTCTTCTGCATAATTAAAATTTGCTCCCATAGGATTGGATTCAACAGAATGTTGTCGTAATGAACTGAGATTCAATTGCTCCGGCCACCAAAAATGATTGGTGTTGGCAACCCCTTCTTGCGCAAACGCGGCACCGGAAACTGCTAACGACACAGAAATAGCCAAAGCAGAAAGGGTCAAAGAAGGAAGTATTGAAACTGTTTTTCTAATCATAAAAATTCCTCAGTATTAAAAGGTGATGAGTTAAGCTAAAGCGCAAGTCCTACTACTCACCTGCGAGCGATATCATTTTTTACACAATGTGGCACTTGATTAAACATGAAATAAAAAACTCAATGTTATTATTGGAAATCGTCATCAAAAATCGCAAAAAAAATCCTGAGTGAATAAATTTACGATCTAAGCCTAACTCTTTCAAAAACATTATATGAATACAGATCACTAGAGCGAGCAGCATTTATAGCTATGGAGGAATTTGAAAATAACTATTAACAATAGTGGTGATTATTGTTTATTTTTGTGAGATTTATTTGATTGTCGATTTGGATTTGATGTTATACCTTCAAATAAATAAATCGCATAGAAAGTGATCTGAAATAATTTGTCTGCAACATAAATGCGCCATTCACTCTGGTGAGCACCTGTGCATTGACTTCAAATTTTGATTTTAGCGACTAGACTTTAAGGATCATCAGCCTCCTGTGTACCCCTATGCCTGACGATTCCAAACTTATTGCCATAGACCAACTGCGGATCGGCATGTATATCAAACTGGACTTGAACTGGTTTCAGCATTCTTTTGCCATGAACGCCTTCAAAATCACCAATCAACAACAGATTAAAGAAATCCTCGCGCTTAAACTCAAACATATTCGGTATATACCCTCCAAGTCGGATTTGACGACAGACGAAAGGGATCAAGCTATCAAGATTGACTTGAATTCAGATCAACCAATCGATGATGTGCCACAGGTATTTGATTCCATCATTGAAGCCAAAAGGGCTCGTTTTGAAAAATTAAAAAGACAACGGGAAGAATTGGCGCGTTGCGAAGAAAAATTTGTAAAAGCAGCTAATGTGATTCGCAATATCGGCAAAACTATTTTTTCCAATCCCGCAGAAACGATTAAAGATGCCAATAAACTAATTGATAGCATTGCTGAAAGTTTTGTAGGTGCAAATGATTCAGTGATGCATCTGATTCAAAATGCGAATGCCAATGAAGAAATGTATTTCCACAATTTAAATGTATCGGTATTGGCAATGATGTTGGCTTCGGAAATGAAGCTGGATGATGAAATTGTCAAACAAGTGGGCATGGCCGCGCTTTTTCATGACCTGGGAAAAGTCAAAGTTCCTGATAAAATTCTGCTGAAAATTGATCCACTCACCAAACCTGAAATGGAACTCTTTAAATTGCACACCCAGTACGGCGCCGAAGCAGGTGTTAAAGCAGGTTTACCAAAATTTGTCCTTGAAACGATTGCACATCATCATGAATTTTTGGATGGCAGTGGCTATCCAAAACAATTAAAGGCGGATGACATTGGCCAAATCACCCGCATAGTGACTATCGCGAATGTGTATGACAATCTCTGCAATCATGTTGATCCACGTCAATCTTTAACACCGCACGAAGCGCTATCGACTATGTATGCGCACCGTCGCATGCAATTTGATCCGCTGGCCATGGCAACACTGGTAAAAAGTTTGGGCGTTTATCCGCCGGGAACTTTAGTGCGTTTATCCAACGAGGCCATTGGTTTGGTTATGAACGTAAATGTCGGCAAACCTCTTCGTCCGCGTGTGTTGGTTTACGATGCAGAAATTCCGAAAGAAGACGCGATCATTTTGGATCTGGCTGATGAAACCTCGGATATCTCTGTCAGTGCCAGTATTCGTCCCGGCAATCTACCCAAAGCCATTTTTGATTATTTGAATCCGCGCAAACGCGTTAATTATTACGTTCAATCCAATTCCAAAAAAACCTCGCCCAGCAAAACCAAGGGAGCATCTCATGGCTCCTGATAAAAATTCGGCTTTATTGTTTGCTGTATTTCAACAAGCGACCGAAGCCTGCGTGTTAGTGACCGCAGGGGATATGTTGATTCGGGAAATCAATCAAAAGGCTTGTCGATTAATTGGGCGCAACCGCGAAGAACTGGTGAACACAGCGTTATCCAGCATTGAATGCGCGTTACAAGATATTTTCTTTTGGGATGAATTAAATGCAAACCCTGATTTAAATAGTCAGCGTTTAATTGAAGGAGAATGGTTAACCGCAAGCGGTCGCATATTACCGATTCAAAAGCGCGTGGTAGCTCTACAAGAGCAAAATAATCTTTATTGGATAATTTACGTCGAAGATATTACCGAACGCAATCGAATTGCGCAGGAACAACTTTATTTGTCATCGCAATTACAAAGTTCACTAGAAGCGACAGCCGAAGGCATAATGTCTATCGATTTGCATGGAAAGTTGGTGAATATTAATCGTCGATTCATTGAAATGTGGTCATTGACTGACGAGTTGGTTGTCGGGGGGTGTGAGCAAGATATAACGCAACATATGCTTTGCCGCTTGATTGAATCTGATGAACTGCAAAAAGTTATCGAAACGATCAAACAGGATCAGGAAACTGAAACCGAAATTACCCTGGCATTAAAAGATGGCCGTCATCTGGTGTTTAATTGCAAAGCGGAATATTTGCGCGACCGATTAATTGGGCGGGTGTTCAGTGTGCGCGATATTTCTGCCATGAAAAAAGTAGAGCAGGATCTCATGTATGCGTTGGAAGTTGCCGAGCAAGCGGTGCTAGATAAATCGATTATGCTGGATGCGTTAAAAGTCAGTGAGTCTCGCCTCAGACGTTTAATCAATTCCAGTTTGATTGGCATTTGCCAGGGTGATATGAACGGGCATCTTACATTGGTGAACGATGCATTGATTCAACTCATAGGATCAAGTCATAACGAGATTATTAATAATCGTGTCGAATGGATAAAATTTACTCCCCCAGAATTTCAAGCAGCGCATCAAACAGCAATGCAAAACTTAAAACAGACCGGTCATACAACGCCATTTTATAGCGAGTTGTTGCATAGAGATGGTCATAACATTCCCGTGATGGTGGGCTTGGCGCAATTGGAAGGTTCCGAATTCGAATGGGTGGGTTTTGTTTTGGACCTTACCGAACAGAAAAAGGCTGACAAAGTAAAATCTGAATTTATTTCTGTAGTCAGCCACGAGTTACGCACACCGATTACTTCAATTCGTGGCTCTATGAGTATTTTGGAGTCCGGTGTGTTGGGCGAACTCACCCCGAAAGCTAAACAGTTGGTTGAAATTGCAAACAGAAATAGTCAGCGGCTCTTACTGTTGGTGAACGATATTTTGGACATGGAGAAATTAATTTCCGGGAAAATGATTTTCAAATCCGAAGCATTTGATTTACATGAGTTGGCAAAACAAGCCATAGAAGCCAATACATCTTATGCCGCCGCGTTCGATGTTCGCTATCAGTTGAATTTACAAACCAGTATTAAATTGGCTATAGGTGATCCTGAAAGAACCATGCAGGTGTTTGCCAATTTATTATCGAATGCTGCAAAGTTTTCGCCCAAAGGGGAATCGGTTGAGCTGTTTATATTGGCCAATAGAAAATCGCTGCGCGTTGAAGTCAAAGATAAGGGACCCGGCATCCCCGAAGAATTTCGGGAAAGAATTTTTTCAAAATTTGCGCAGGCAGATGGCTCCAATACCCGCCAGCAAGGTGGAACTGGCCTGGGTTTAAGCATTTCAAAAAACATTGTTGAAAAAATGTCAGGTGAAATTGGGTTTGATACTGAGCAGGGTAAAGGCACCAGCTTCTGGTTTAGTTTGCCGCGTGCTGAATCCTAATCATCTGCATAGAAAGCTTTAGACAAAAGTATTTACCATGGCGCCCTGAGTCAATAGACTACACACCTAACCACTCCTATCAGTATCAACTCAATTCTAATTCGTATGAAAAAGATATCGTCTTTATTCCTTTTTTTATTGATTGCTCCAATTAATCTATCATTCGCGGGAGAAGTCTATCCTGTAATTCTGCAATTGAAATATGCACCTTGGGGCTTAATTGATGCAGATGATGAGCAGGATGGCTTTTGGCTCGATGAGAACTTTGAAAAATATGATATGCATTTTGAGCGAAGTGTCGGAGCCAGGTTAATTTTTTCACCTTACTATGTCGCGGCAAGTCGTTCTGTCACCGATCTCGATGCCGATGTACCTGATACTGTAGTAGAAACTTTATCAGGGGGCGTGGGTGGAGCAGGCTCTCTTGGTGAATCAAATTATTATCTGTTGGGTGCAGTTGGTGTCGGCAGAGGCCGATTTACATTTAAAGATCCTGAGATGAATGATTGGGAAAACTTCGTTGAAGCTAATGCTGAGATAGGAATAAAAATGGATTTTTTGATGTTAGGCACGGGTGTTGATTGGCAGCTGTTTGGTTCGCCAGGCGAGACCAAAGCAATTTATTGGAATCTGTATGTCGGGACAGGGATTAGCTTTTAATTTCTCAATTCAAGGTGTCAAAAAAAGGGAGTTGATACTCCCTTAATTCAACAAGACTACTATTAAAATAATTTCCCTAAATTTATTAATTGTGTTTCACCGTTGTGATCATTCACACCATCGTTATCAGTCACAATATAAACATCACCGTTTGCCATCAATGCAGTGCCTTCTACTTTTTCGATTAATGAACCTTTGGTAGCAGCTAACGCCGGTTTAATATCTTTGATTAAGGTTTTAGTAATAGTTTGTCCGTCAGTCACTGCTTGTAAATTAATTCTGTACAAGCGTTTGATTGACGCATCCGGACCGCCGCGATTATCGCGTTCCAGTATCATAAACTCGCCATTGCCAATCGATGTAATTTCTGACAAACCTACCCAACCTCCGGCGAATTGAGAATCGTAAGAATCCAATGGGTAGTAAACAAATTTCCAGGTTTGATTGGCGAGATCATAAATACCAATGCGTGGGTTGGTTTCGCCAGCCCATGCACGTTGAAATGCGAGATAAACACTGTTGTTGTATTCGGCTATGCCTTCAAAACCATTATTGGTTTGCAATGCGTTCACCGGTGCGGGTAACGAAATCACCGATTGAATCACACCATAGCTATCGGTTTTAAAAATTAAATTACTGGATTTTGCATCAGCTGCTGCACCCGAACCTTCAGACGCAATCCAGAAACCGCCATCCGCTGCTTGCGCCAACCCTTCGGGGTCAAGATTCACTGATTTATCAGCGTTAATCATTGCCGCTAATTCAGCGTTGGAAAAACTGGCGAGATTGGCATTCACACCGGAATTAGCAAACACATTATTGCTATCCATAATTTTGGTTTCGTTCACAATTAATGCGGGCTTGTGGCTGATATCCAAAGTGAAGATTCGGTTTTGCGCGAAAAAACTATCTTCAATAGAATAAATAATATCGGGATTAATGGCATCCGCAGTTAATGCAGACAAAGCACTCCAGGGAATTGGATTTCCATTGTCACGATTGACTGATTGAACAGTTGGATATTTTGCTGTTTGTAAATTGTAACTGTACAAATTGATGCCTGCGCGAATGGCCACATTTCGTAAGTCACTTTCCGAAGCGACCACTAATAAATTGCGCGATGGAATCGCCAACCCACCTTCAGGTGCTGCGCTCGCTGGTAAGGCTTGTTTAAATAGGGGTTTCTTGGGATCAGCCAAATCATAAACAAAAATTAAACTGGAACGCTCGGAATTCACAAATAAATAACGATCATTTCCAAATACACCCAGTTCAATATTTTCTGGTTCATTACCTTTTGCATCAGAGCGGCGATCTTGATAATGTCCAAAACGAATAGCTAAATTATCCAATTCATTTCCTGAATCCCATACCACTTCACCCATACTATTAAAAATAGTAAAGCCGCGTGAACCACCGTTTAAATCGCCTTCGTTAGCAGTCGCAAAATAATCATTATTAATCCAACTCACGCCATCAGGCTCACGCAATTTTGCGTTTTGTATTTCGTCAGTTTTAATTATCGCTGGGCGGTTATCGGTTAAATCCACATTGACTAAATCCACACTGCCTGCGGTGAAATGGCGAACCACCGTTCCTGTTACCAAATTTACTAATGCAATATGATTATTTTCTTGCAGAGTCACCACGGCAATATTGTCAGAATTAATATCGACATATTCCGGTTCAGGATCAGCGGCATACAATGTTGCTATTCCACTTAAATCCACATCGAGTTTTGTCCAAGCTGTAGGCGCTGTCGCGGTCATATCAACAATCACCAATTTTCCTGCGGGCAATTGTGGTGGCACACCGCCATTCAAACTTTCATCGCGTTCATTTTCGATAACAACCGCTGCATATTTTCCATCGGGACTCACTGCAACCGAATCAGGTTGTCCACCCAAATCAATGGAGTGAATGACGGTTTTGCTGGCAATATCGACTACTGATAATTTTCCGGACACATTGATAAAATCGGTAGAGGTATTGACTGCCACCAACGCGTTTGCACCTTTTACTGCAACCGATGTTGGCTCGCCACCCATTGCCAAAATGCCTGTCGCTTTAGGCGAATTGGGCTTGGTAATGTCCACAAAACCAATTTGATTTTTGGGGCTGTCGGTATAAATCAATGTCATGCCATCAACACTGGCCGCAACAATTTCTGCAGCAGTAACATCATTGGTATTGCAAGTTGCATTGATTTGCATACAACTCGGAAGAGTTGCGATGCGATTAAAATTCATCTGACTATTAACAACCGTTTTATCGCATTGATAGCTGGTTTGCGTCACTTCGGTTGTTTGCAAACTATTGTCGTTATTAGTATCCAGACCAGATTCAATTTTAATCCCACCTTTAAAACACTGCGTATTTCCGACAGATAAAATCGTTTGGTTAATTAAACTTTTTACACCGTTAGCACCATTGCTGCCGTTAGTTCCGTTGGTGCCATTTGTACCATTCACACCATTAGCTCCATCTTTACCGTCATCACCACTACAGGCGGTTAATACTAAAGATAAACCTGCCACTACTGCTAAAGATAAAAGATTTTTTCTGTAGATCATAAAGCCACCCAATGTTGATTAATAAGACATTTGGTGGAGAGGGTGACGGGGTATTGTGACGAATTGGTTTCAGATTGGTGAAGCTTTGATGAATGAAATCTGCTAATCAATTCTTCGAAGCTTAAATATATATTGTTTATCTGTGAACTTATCAGCAACCATATCCAAGCCTACCAATAGAAAATCCTTTTCGATTTGAAACTTAATTAGATTCTTTTCAGAGGCTCTAGGCCAATTTTCTTCTTTAATATCGTAACGTCGACTAGCAAGATGCATTCCGCTGTAGTCGAACTCTTCGAGTAGAAAGTAATCATCATAGGGGTCCGGAGCTTTAAGGAAAAAAACTGTTTCTTTATCACAAAAAAAGAGGTGATGATTAAGAGAGTTGCGAGTCTGTCTAGTGGTATCGTCAATAGTTACATAACTAATTCGCTTGCCTAAACCAGCAGCTACTCTGGAGGAACAGCTATATTTGTCTTTGAAATCTTGAACTTCTAAGCCGACCAAGTTATTCCTATGCAATTCAACTAGCTCAGCAGAAAATTTCTCTTCTTTTAGGCTGGTGTCTATAACATTAAAAATTTTGGTCAATTCATTTTCAATAAGCGAGTCCTGTTTTGGACTATACGCCGCATCAAAAAAATGCTGCCAAATTGTATTATCGAAGAGAAAATTTAAGATAAATCCCATCCTGATATCGGTGTGCTTATCTTTCATGTAGCTTTCGCCTCGATAATATCGTCTGGCTAAGAGTTGTTTGTGAAATACCAGATTATTACCATCAAATAATTTCATATCAACGATGTCATAGCTACCTTTTGGAGTTGAATACACTCCCAAGTGGTAACGGGCTTGTTCCTTAGATGTGACCTCTAAACCAACCGACAACGCAGAATCCAAAATATTTTCAGTGATAATGGTCGGATCTTTTCTAAATAAGCAACTACAGGTTCCACCAGCTCCTAGTTCTGTAATAGAGTAAAGAGTGTGTCTAAAAGAAACTGAGGAATTCCCCGAAATGGAAATCTTGTCACCTCTCTTATATTCAAGCGGGGTTTTAATGTCGACTATAGTCTTTGTGACCCCTCTATCTTGAATCATTTCTGGGATTTTAATATTGAAACTGAGTGCTATAGAAAACAACAATGAAATAGGTAATGCCGTAAAGAAATTAATACTTTTTTTGAAAAAACGAAAAACAACAACTGATAGTGCAATATTGATAAGGGTGGCGGCAATGAAAAATAACAAAAGCAGAATAAAAATAATTATGAAGTATATGATTGCGACGATTGCCATAAAAAATCCTTCTATAAAGTGATGAGTGAGAAAACGAAATGCGGTGTTTGACAGTTGTTATTTTTCGCGCTTTTGGCAAAAGCGATACTTGCTGCACAACCAAGCGCAGACTATATTGTCGCCACCGCAAAAACTTGTCAACCACCTCTGCCGGAGTCACCGACCAGGGCCATCACCATGATTCGTATTACCGAACTGCAATTACCTTTGGATCATCCGCAGGAAGCCTTGCGTGAGGCGATTCTTGAGCGATTAAAAATTAAAGAAGCTGATCTGCGCAAAAAAAATATGACGCCGAAATCCAACGTGCAATTTGGTGAAGGCGGTGCCGGATTATTTTCGGATGGAAAACTCTATAGCCAAATTAAAGATCCAAAATTTTATGGCCAAAGTGGTCAAGGCGATCTGAGTCAGTTGTTAATCTGTATTGGCGTTTCAGTATTTGCTGATGCCGATAGTTCTGCAGCTTTATATGACTTCCGTTTTAATAGGTACACCAATCCAGTTACGACCAGAATTAATGCCGCACCCAAAAGTGGGCGGTAAAAAATCCACGCGATACTGATGGTCATTAGCGTCAAAATCAGACCCGAGATAAAGCTCACGAACCCCGTTCCTATTCCGATGATGCTGCCAAATAAAGGTACAATATCTGCCAGTACTGATAAGGGTTTTAAAATCATGCTGAATGCCGACATTAATAATATGCAACCCACCAATCTAATTATCCAAGTGAGATTGGCATTGTCATTTTTAGCTGTTTCAAACATCGCGTCTGCTGAATGAGTGCCTGCTTGCAAAAGCGCAATTGAACGTTTGTTGCTGGTCATATGTTCAGTGAGTGCCGTACCCGCTAGATCCCCAATAACACTGTAGGTTTGCGCAGGAATGTAACCAAAGGAAATTCTCTGGTCGCCAATGATTGGATTTCTTGCATCCTTTCCGTAAAAAAATCCGTCGCTAGTGCGCGTAACCCCGTTGGGCAAAACCATATCGTTTGTTAAGCTCAATAGTTGAAAATTATCAATACGATCTTTATGCGCATCCTGCAATTGATATTCACCAATGTGAATTACATTGGCTGTCCATATTTCCGCTTTATATTGCCATTTTCGCGCGTTTTCATGGCCGCCAACCTGTTTAAATTTTGACGAGTCAATATAGTCGTCAGACCATACTTTTTCATAGGTATAGGTAGTCACAGTTTCAGTACTTCCACCCATATTTTTCTTTTCTTCGCTGTGCGATGTTTCTTTCCATTGATAAGTTTCTACCAGTCTTTTTAACTTCAGCGCCTGCACACTTACCGGCAGTAAATTATCATTTAATGTTTCGTTGGCAGTAGCTTCACCGATTAGGTGCACCAATTTACCATTCATTTCCGGTGCCACTTCCTGTGCGTTGATGGAGACTACCAAGCCTTGGGATTCAACCAGTGCTTTGTGGGTTTTTACTGCTCGTCCTTCATTCCAAAACAACAGGCACACTCCCAGAACAACGAGCAATATGCCGAGGAGAACGCCTTTGATGGATGCGCCAATTCGACTAAGCCAGGATGAATGGGTCACTTCGGTAAATTTATCTATCATGATCGATCTCAAGTTCCGTTATTGCTGTAAGTGTGTTGCGATAAAACACTTCTTGCCTAATTAGTGACGATTGCTAGACCAATTTTCGTGTTTTTAAAATGCTGCGAGTACCTGGTACCTATAGCAGCTTTTAATTTTAATACTGGCCGCATGTTTTTTTATTCTAACCTATGATGTTTGTGTACAATGCTTAAATATTTCTTAATTACCTCTGCCGGAGTCACCGGCCAGGACCATCACTATGATTCGTATTACCGAACTGCAATTACCTTTGGATCATCCGCAGGAAGCCTTGCGTGAGGCGATTCTTGAGCGATTAAAAATTAAAGACGTCGATCTGCTCGATTTCACTGTGTTCAAACGCAGTTATGATGCGCGTAAAAAAAATAGTGAAATCACATTTG
>CAZICR010000049.1:0-12436 GCA_964537795.1 uncultured Cellvibrionaceae bacterium
AACGTGGGTAATACACAACATGGCTGGCCAATTCAGATCCAGTAAGTGTATCCACCAACAATGCACGAACCGAATCAGTGCCGTAATCAAGACCAAGAGCATAAGAAGTCATCAACATTCACCTGAAACATCAGAACCGATTTTTTATTTTGTATGATAATATTATTGTAGATTTGCAGTGTCAATTATAAACGCCTGCATAAGTCAGTTCACTGCAAGCATTGTTGAGTTAAATTTATTTTGTATTACTATATAATAATTGCATAAAAACTCAAACACCTACCAAGAAAAGGAGCGCTAAAATATTTGTCTTTTTATTAGAATAATCGTTAGTATCCCACAAACAACAACGTGAACCTGAACATGGCTTTATTAGACCGCTACTTCAATTTATCTCACCGCATGGCGCAGGAACTTGGCAAATCAATCATTTGTGGTGAGTACAATAACAGTGAACTACCAACAGAAGCCGAACTTTGCGACAAGTTTGGCGTCAGCCGAAGTGCCGTTCGTGAAGCAGTCAAGATGCTTTCTGCCAAGGGGTTAATCACCAGCAAACCACGTCAGGGAATCCGTGTACAACCCCAACAAGAGTGGAATATTTTTGATCCCGACTTATTGAGTTGGTCTCTCGACAGTAACCCTTCGATGAAGGTGCTGAAAGAGTTTTTGCAGATGCGCATCGCTATTGAGCCTGAAGCCTCTGCACTCGCAGCTCGATACGCAACAAGCGTGCAAATTGATGCCATAGAAATGGCTCTGGACAGAATGCGCAATGCCAAAGAAAACACCAAAGAAGACTTGGAAGCCGACATAGCTTTTCATGTCAGCATACTCTTCGCGAGTAACAATCGTTTTTATATTCGCCTTCGCGATTTCATTCAAACAGCGCTCAGAGTAAGTATTAGCCATACCAGCCCAATGAAAGGAAACCACGAAGGAATAGTTGAAGATCACGCCAAAGTATTTAATGCGATTAAAAATCGCAATCCTGAACGCGCCAAACACTCAATGTTGCTGTTAATTGATGAGGCATTGAATTTTATTGAGCAAGAGTTAGCGACACAAACTGAATGACTTTTTGCGCAATTCTGGTTCACAAAGTTGAATAGCGCGTCAATTCTGAGACCCAAAAAGTTTTAGATTGCATTGGCACAAGTGTTGCTGAATTCCATTCCAGAAGATATTGAAACTTATACTGGACTAAATATTCAAATCAGCACCATGAAAATGCAAAATCAGCCTCTTAATGCTCTAACACGACACATACAAGCCAACGAGTTTGTAAATGTGTGCGAGAACTATTTTCAGCGACTTGATGCGCTATCTCTGGTTCAACAACTCATACAAATACTCAAAGCTGTTCAAAGGCATAGAGGCATGAGTATGGGTAGCCTTGGTGGAACTCCTGTTTTCCAACAAGAAATTCATCATCTGCAAGCACAGCTGGGACGTCACTTCCAAATGCTGGAAGTGTTTTCACGCAGATCAGGAAAATTGATCAACCATATTCAGCAAGAAAATTTATTAAGTGCTTGGGCCACTATCAGTCAGGATTGGCAAGAAGATAGTGTGATTCTGAATTATGAATTGCATTGCCACCTGATAGAACAACTGCTCACCATGATATCGGGACTGGGTAAGCAACTGGAAACACCACTTTGGGCACCAATGGATGAACTCAGTTTGCCCAGCCAACGTTTCAATTATTTGGAAATGCTACATTTTTCGACGCGCCTAATGCCCGAAGTCGCTGAGCAAATAGGTCGTATCAGAGCGCTAGCAACTTATGTTTCTGCATCCCATATTTGTGATCAGGATTTCCGCACAAAGCTGAGTTATTTAATTCAATGCACACGGGTTAATAACGAAAAATTACGCCATCACATCAAACGCGTAGAAAACAAACCCGATACAGAATTGATATTACTCAATCAATTAAAAAGCTATGAAGTGAAATTGGCTTTCTTGTTAAGCATGGTCGAAAACGATATTTTGGGTGACAGGGTTCAAGCCGATAGCCGCCGTATTTTTGATCTGGCCAGTGACATCATTGATCTTTATCTAAAAGCAGTCATTGAAGGGACGCAAGTTCTCCAAAAATGGCTGGAGGTTGATATCCAACTTCTAGTTCAAGCAAACTGGAAATAATCTCTCGGATAAAAACACAGATACTTTTTTATCAGGCTGATAGAATGCAGAAAATCATTTAAGGATTACGCTGCATGTTTTATTCAAAATGGCTACTGGTACTTATTATCCCAGTTTCGTTTTCTGCTTCCGCTGACCCATCAAATCCGGATTTTCAACACTGTTTACAGCAGCAAGTGTTAACTGCTGCAAACGATACTTCTATAGATGATTTAAAACGCATTTGTGAAAGCCCGGATCAGCAGAACTCAGAAAAACCTGAAGACAGTTCCAATAAAGAGACAGCCAGAATTACTGAAACAGCTGTCACAGAAAATGATCAGGAACATCCATTTGCAAAACGATTGGAGATGGAAGCGCTGGATAGATCCAATCGATTTATGTTGACACCGCACAAAAGAAATTATTTTTATCCCATCAGTCATACTCGCACACCTAACACTGACCCCTATCAAAATACCAACTCCACATTTACGCATCTGGATCACACAGAAGCGGAATTGCAATTGAGTATTAAAATATTAATTCGCGAATCCATATTTAATGATAATGGTCACTTTTATCTGGGTTATACCAATCATTCCTTTTGGCAGGTCTATAGCGACAAAGACTCTGCTCCCTTCCGTGCAACAGATCATCAACCCGAATTTATTTTGTCATTCACAAACGATTGGAAAATTTTTGGTTTTAATAATTCTGCAAACCAGATTATTTTAAATCATCAATCAAACGGTACGGGTGGACTTCTCTCCAGAAGCTGGAATCGCATTATTATGACTTCTGTTTTTGAAAGAAATAACTTTGTCTTTTCGCTCTCACCTTGGTATCGAATTCCTGAACCAGAGCAAAAATATCCAGGAGATCCTGATGGTGATGATAACCCGGATATCACTCACTTTTTAGGAAATTTCGAATTCAGTAGTGCTTACACAGACAAAGCCAATATTTACAGCATAATGCTAAGAAACAACTTTGATGCAGATAACAAAGGAGCTGTAGAGTTAGGTTGGAGCTTTCCAATTAGCAACAACTTACGCGGACAACTAAATTATTTTAATGGCTATGGGCACAGCCTGATTGACTATAATCGCGATCTGGAGGTTTTTACTTTAGGGATTATTTTTACAGATCTGTTTTAATGATTTGCTCAATAATCAATAATGTTTCTTCGGTAGCATCAATAATTGAGAAGCCCATCCAGTATTTCCCGGCCAAATCAGCGTCTCTCACCCAAAGACAATCGACACCAATTTGAATGCTGGATAAATTACGAATAGGTAAAGGTAAATGTATATCAAAGGTATACAAAGTATCTTCATTCAAAGATTTGTCTGCAATCAGCATTAATCCTTTGGAATGTATGTTAACCAATCTGCCAATGTAGGTATCACGCAATGCATCGTAAACATCAACATCCTGCGTAACCGAATACCGCTCCCTCTGACGCTGGTGTGAACTCATACTACTTTCTCAATTTTAACGGATTGAACCTTACCAACATCAGCGCGTTCATTTAAGGTGTTATAAATATTTTCCAATGCACGCTCAAAGAATGGTTTAGTACTGCCGGAAATAATCTTCGCCGTTCCTGACAACATCTGCCGCGCCAACTCCAAACTTGAAGTCAATGACACTTTCCTGCCCTGCTGGTCAACCAACATATAGTGCTGGGTTTTTTTGTTATACCAAGCAACTTTCAAGCGTTTTCCACCATCAAATTCAAACCAGGTTCCAAACTCAACCATTTTCAAACTATCCATAAAACGCTGCTCGTCAGGTGTAACGACTTGACGCTCAAAACTTTTTCCACCTGCTTTTTCTGTCGCCATGGTTTCCAAACGTGAACGCATGGGTGCAGGTGCAGGTTCAGCCTTACGGCTTAATAAAGCGAGACGCTGTAAGGAACTTACTGCATCCAATAATTTACGACCCTTGGATTGTTCATACCCAATAGTTTCAAAACCTTTTTCAAGTGCTGCGATCAAATCTTCTTGAATATGCATCTGTCTGGCTTTTTCAACTTGCAAAGTCTTTGGCTCCAAAGTCCAGATCAAATCATCAATAACTTTTAAAGCCTTTTGCCATGCTTCCGATTTATCACTGTAACGCAACAACACAAAAGAGAGATAATCTGACCAAGGTTGTAACAACAACAATAATATTGCAGAAGGCATTTCTTTTCCGTCTGTGCGTCTGCGAACTTCGTCGTTTACCTGAATCTTAGCTTCACGTAAACGCTCTTCACCTTGCGCTTTTTCCAAAGCACGTCGCTCCATCAATTCCTGACGACGTGCAACATTGCGGGTATAGGAATTAAACTCAATAAGAGTTTCTGCAAAAATCCTCACATCATTTTTAAATTCTTGTAACAGGTGAAAAACCGTTGTTTTGATTTTGGCAAAAATATCGTATTGATCCGTGCCGTCGTTACCTACCCATCTGGCACCAGCCTCAGCCAAGCTATTTAATAAGACGCGCGCAGGGTGTTCCGGCTGCTCAAAAAAATCTTTATCAATGAATGCAATTTTGAGAAATGGTGTATGTAAATAACTGAGTACCGTTTTTACTGAATCGGGTAAATGCTCATCAGACAACATATATTCAAACAGCAGACCAACCAAATCAATTGTCTGCATATCATCAGCTTCAAGCGCACCATTTGAATTTTCGTCTGCAATTTGCTCCATGACCTGACGGTTCATTTCAGCAACAGTTTTGACATTGACCGGGGCTGTCATAGATTCGGCTTGCAAAGCCGACTGGCTCTGTTGTAGCACCCTGGATTGCATAACTTCAAATACATTTACTAATTGTGGTGCCGAGTAAACTTCCATATTTGCTGGCGTCATAGGAGACAAAGCGGTAAATGCTTGCGGATTAACTGTACCCACCTGAGCGATTTGTTGTGCAGCTAACATAGCCGGAAATTGCAAAGCAACGTGAGATTGCAAAAGTTTGATTGCTCCCAGCAAACTATTTTGATATTGCACATCCGCATTACTTAACTGCCCTTCCAGCAAACGCTCTGTATTTCGGCGTTGTTGCTGCTCATGTAATTCCATTTCACTAGGTTGTTGTGCGGCCTCACCATCCAATCCAGATTCATATCGTGATCCGGCTTGGGTATTTACCGGCTGGGAAGGGTTAAATCGAAGATTCGGTAATAAGTTTTGTCGTGCCAGATAATCATTAATTTGCCCATAGAGCCCATCGAGCTGGGTAATGATGTCCTGATCAAAAAACTTGTAACCGATAATTTTAGTTTTTACATCCATTTCCAGATTTGATAAAACTTTTCTTAATGCTTCACAAAATTGGACTGACGCAACCGGATTACCTGCGTCTTCAATTTTTTCACCGTCGTTTAATAATGCCAAGCGTTGGCGTAAGGCCCAAAGAGGCTCGGAAAATACATTATCCGCACGATGGGTAATCGATGTGATAGCAATGGTCTCTTCCAAATCCGAATGTTCAACCAAAGACAAAATATCACCGCTGAAGCGCTCTTCACCTGTCAGGGTATTCAAGGTTTTATTTTTGAATTTCACAAATCCGTTGGATATGTGCTGAAGAAATTCCTGCTCTGCCGCGTCCGCGACGGCTTGCATCAAATTGTAGGTTTCAAAAAGTGCGGTTTGTTCCTTGTTGGATCTGGCATGAGTTCCGTTATCTTGAATCTGCCTCATCCATTGAGACCAGAAACCGCCAAAAAATCTGCCAATAAATTCACGCGTTATGTCACGACATTCTTTGATGTGCTGGACAATCATCTGTTCAGTCATAACGGAGACCGTATTCGTCGATTTGTTGGCGTCTTGGCCGGGGAAACCCGATTTTTTCATAGCTGATTCACGCTTATTATCCATAGATACTCCCTGCTTTGAGCAAGACTGGCAGTTATGTATCTGTCAGCAAATAGTTAAAAGTCAAATTTGATGTCAAATTTTAACAGATTGCATTCATTCTTCCACAAACGTGCCAAATTCGGGTCTACATAACTGAAAATTAGAAGACAGGCTCACAAAACACCTGACTAATTGATGAGATTTATACCTTAGGATGACCGAATTACGACCAACAAAGAACTAGCCTGGTCGTTTATCCCTTAAATTGCCAATTACGGCTTCCAAGGCACGGTCAAACAGCATTCCGTCATCCAATATGCTTAAACGTTTTTGTTGCAACGCCAAAGCCAAGGTCTCTCTTGATTCCTCAGCAACTTTCATACCGGAACGGTTTACAAAGATATATTTTCCAGCGGGACGAATAATAGCTGCAAGGCGACAGCGATACTTTTCACCATTATCGCCCTGCATTTCAAACCAGGTTCCTTGGGTAATATTTCCTACCAATGCCAAATGTTGGGACTCTATATGAGCAACATCCACCTCCTCACTTTTATTGACTACAGGCACTTTAACGTCAGCAGCTCTATCCAAAACAGTCTCACCAACAACAGGCGCAACTATTCTTTCCTCCACTTTTTGTTGAACATCCGCTTGGGGCTGCGCAACCACAGATTCAACAACAGGTTTAGCCTGTTGGGGAGCTCGCCTTTGGGCATTCTTTTCAGCTAATTCCATTGCTTTGGCTTCCAAATCAGCTTCAGAAATCGCCAGTTTCACCTCTGAGACAGGCTTTTCTTGAATCAGAGCTTTTTCAACCGGCTTGTCGATCAATGGCGCCGAATCGCTTCTCAATCTTGCTAGATGAACCGCTTCTAGTTGCTTAAATAATTGTGTGGTTTCAAGAGGACTAAAAGATATACCTTCCAAACCCGTTCTCAGTTTTTGCAAAAGTTCGGGCACCATCTTCAATAATTTTTGACGGTTATCCTTATCCATAGACGAAGTCACACTCCACACTAACTGCTGCGCCGTTGTATTTTTTTCCAACCAATCTTCACTCTCAACACCCTGTTTCAGACAGCTGATAAACATGACATTAGCCCATGCATCCCTCAGCAAGCGGGTGACAGTCTGTGGTAACAACTTATCACCAATAATATTACGCAATGCGTTATCCACTTCGGCTCTTGCACGCTCGGATTTCGCCTTACCATCTTCAGCATCAATAGTGCGCTGTTCAAGAATTTGTGCACGACGTTTTTCTTTTTCCTGAAATGCACGAAAATCCAATAGTAGATTATTAAATATTCCCATGTCAGTTTCGAAATCAGCCAAAATGACACGTACCATTTCTTGCATTTTGTTGAATAAAATATCTTTGTGAAGATTTTCAGCTGTTGTCTCTTGCCACCCCAAACATGCCATCGCCATTTCATTTAACAAACGACGAGCGGGATGCCCGCCTTTACTGAAAAAACTTTTGTCTGCAATAGCAACCTTCACCATTGGGATTTGCAAACGACCGATTAACGCCTTCATAGGTGATGCCAAATTTCTATCATCCAGAATAAATTCAAACATCATACTGACAAGATTAATCACGTCATCATCTACCTGATTGATTGCCGCAGATTTTTCAACTTCAGATGACAATAAATCTTGCAACATTTGTCGCAAACTCACAGGATTTTGTGTTGCAACTGAATCATGTCTATGTTGCGCTTGTGACAACAACCTTAGCAAATCCGGGGTAGCGATCTCTGTATTTTGAACATGAGAGCCTGCCCCCGATGAAGTTTTATGGCCCAGTAAACTGCGGAGATTTTGCAATACCTGATTGGTTTGCTCATCGTAAACCTGAGCAGGTGAGGATCCACCAGAGGTAATATTTTCTTGACCATAGGGAGTTTGTTGAACTGGATTTTTTTTAGCTTTTGCTGCCACTTTTAACGAGGGTAAAATATTGGCTTCGATTAATGATCTATTCAATGCATCAAATAATTTTCCCAGCTGGGTCATCACTAAATTATCGAATAATTTAAACAATACCAGCTTGGCTTTAACATCAATTGTTAATGCAGTAGTGGATTGTACAAATGCTCGACAAATAACATCAGCACCCAGAGGATTATTTTTTTGGTAGACCTTGATAGGAACCAGATGATCTATACGCAACGTAAGATGTTGAATGGCTTCAGCGAATTGTTCATTAGCCTTGTTGATCATGGTATCGGTCGCAACCATTTCCTCAAGCTCATCGTTTTTCACTAATGACAAATCATCAGCAGAAACTTGTTTCTCCTCTACTGTTTCATCCCGATAAGCATTTGCATCCAAAAGTTGAGCAAAACCTATATCTATTTGACGAAAAAAAGTCGTTTCCATTGCTCGGCGGCGAATTCTGACTTCGCGCATGGAATCGAAATAAAGATTTTGATCCTGATTGTTGTCGGCCTTATCAGCCAGTTCGAACATAGCATCATCGACTTTATCAAAAAGTTCTCTCAACAAATTTTGCAAATGCTGGCGCGCTTTATCACGCAAATTATGCATAGCAGCTGGCAACCTCGCCAAAGCGATCTGTGACTGCTGCGGAGAATTTCGTTCAATGTTCAACTGAACAACCTTTTTGGTATCTAATTTGACAACTTCAGGTCTAGTGGCTTCGCTCATGGGGTGTCACTCAAGTCTGATCTCTATTCGAGTATAACCAAGTGGCAGACAGGCTCTAGGGCAAATGATAAGATCGAGAGGCATATCACAGTTTGCAATAACTAATTGTTTTGCTTGGCCGAATTTAGTATTTTTTTGGAATTAGGCTGATATTTCTTTCATTTTTTGTCCCCACTTTTGAGTTTTTACATGATTACCTTAGAACGTTTTTCGGCGAAAGAATTAACCTCTGCCATTCATCTACAAGTTACTCAAGCATTGGCCGAAGACATAGGTTCAGGCGACATAACGGCTGCACTTATCCCGAAAGACAAATCTTCCCAAGCCAGGATCATCACCCGGGAAGCAGGTGTATTTTGCGGACAACTCTGGGTAGACGAAATCTTTCGTCAATTGGATAAGGAAGTACAACTGGAATGGCTGGTCAAGGATGGCGATTTGCTCCAGGCCAATCAATGCCTGTTACAGCTATCAGGTGACGCGCGAAGTATTCTGACCGGAGAGAGAACAGCACTGAACTTTATTCAAACATTATCTGGTACAGCCACTCAATCCCATCAGTTCGCAAAGGCAATCGAAGGCTACAATGTAAAGATTCTCGACACACGAAAAACCCTGCCTGGACTGAGATTAGCGCAAAAATATGCCGTCCTTTGTGGTGGATGCCACAATCATCGAATTGGACTTTATGATGCTTTTTTAATCAAAGAAAACCATATTACTGCTTGCGGTTCTATAGAGGCCGCTATAGCACAGGCTCGCCGCATGGCGCCGACAAAACCTGTGGAGATAGAAGTTGAGACTTTCGAGCAGCTGGAGGAGGCAATCAAGTGTCAGGCCAATATCATCATGCTGGATAATTTCACGCTCGATGAGATGAAAAAAGCTGTAAAAATTGCCGATAACCGTGTTCCTCTCGAAGCATCAGGCAACATGTCTCTGGATTCTCTTGTGGAAGTTGCCAAAACCGGGGTCAATTTTATTTCGATTGGCGCACTCACCAAACATTGTCGAGCACTGGATCTATCGCTGCGTGTTGTCAGTTAGTTTTCTCAAGCTGGAAAAATTAAAGGTTTGAACTCAGGAATAGTCGTCTTGACTGTTCCTGATATTCCAGACGAACAACAATATCTGGATCAGGCAAATAAGCACTGCCTTTTTCAGGCCACTCAATCAAACAAATTGCATTCTTCACAAAATAATCCCGAATTCCCATAAATTCCAATTCTTCAGGATCGGTCAATCGATACAAATCAAAATGATGGATAAGTCTTGAAGGGAATTCATAGGTTTCTACCAAAGTATAAGTAGGACTTTTTACTGAACCGGAATATCCAAATGCATTCAAAATCCCGCGCGTTAAGGTAGTTTTTCCTGCACCCAAATTGCCTTCAAGATAGACACAAAGATTGTTTGGGTGCTCCATTAACGCTTTACCCAACTCAAGTCCAATCGCCAAAGTTGCCGTTTCGCTTTCCAAAAAAAACTCTGTTGGCTGATGTAAATTGATCATGATTTATCTCGAATAATATGGCACAACTGAGGGATTAAATCGGTTGCCATTAAACTGGATTGCCCGAATATTTCAGCAGCTTTATCTGCAGCCGTTGCATGCAATACCGCTCCCAGTTTTGCTGCACTTTCCATGGATAAACCCTGGGCCAGCAACCCGCCTAAAATTCCTGATAAAACATCGCCCATACCACCCGTTGCCATACCAGGGTTTCCGGCAGTCACCAAACCTATTGTTCCTGAATGTCCCGATACCAAACTACCAGCACCTTTTAAAATGATGCTGGCATCATAACGCTGCCGTAATTCTTTGATAGATTGAAATCGGTCGAACTGGATTTCAGCCGTAGTTTTACCAAGTAATCTAGCCGCTTCTGCAGGATGAGGGGTCAATAACCACTTTCCTTTAACACCGGCAGGAACTACTCGGCCCTCTGACAAAATATTTAATGCGTCAGCATCCAACACCATGGGCAAACCTGACTTTACTGCCTGCTGCAACATTTGCTCTGACCAAGGGGAACGTCCCAAACCTGGCCCCACTACCAATACGCTTGGACGAGAAAGCAAAGGCTCAAGCTCCTGACCCGAGACCACACCACGAGCCATAATTTCCGGGCAACGCACCAATGATGCTGCTATGTGCTCAGGACGAGTTGCCAAACTTACCAGCCCTGCTCCAGTACGTGCGGCCGCTTCAGCAGCCATCAAAGCAGCACCGCCATAACCAATATCACCACCGATAATCATCACATGACCAAAATCGCCTTTGTGAGCATCGGCTTTTCTGGGTTTCAAAAACTCCAGCGCTTTTTTTAATTGAATAATTTCTACGTCTGCATTTTCTTGGTTTAATAATTCATCAGGAATATGTAAATCAGCAAGCATTAATTCGCCGCAAACTGCAGGTCCTCTAGCTGTCAATAAACCCGTTTTTAATGCAATAAAAGAAATTGTTTTTGCTGCGTAAACCACTGCGCCTTCCACCCGTCCAGTATCCGCATCCAAACCTGAAGGTAAATCAAGAGCAACAATTGGCAATCCAGATTGATTCATCCACTCAATCGCCTTTGCAAATTCAACACGAGGAGCACCTTTTGCACCAATCCCCAAGAGAGCATCAACCAATACACCCGTTTTCATTTCCGGCTGTGCATTAAATGAATAAAAATCTACACCATTTTCTTTCGCAAATTGATACGCAACAAGCGCATCATTTTTTAATTTTTCTGTAGGGACAATTTGTACAATATCAACCAAGCATTTTCGTTGCGCCAATAACCCTGCCAACAAATATCCATCACCTGCATTATTTCCACCACCGCAAAAAATACGAACGGGGAGATTTGCATAATCCCGCTGCAACAAATCAAACACAGCTTCCGCCGCACGTTTCATCAATTGAATTGAAGGAACACCACTGGCGATGAATGATTTATCCAGAATTGAAATTTGTTCAGTTGTATAAACTCGATTGTTATTTGTGATGATATTCATGGGAAGCTCTTTCGTTAGAAATAACAGATGGATGAAATTCAAACAATTTGCCGTATAAATTAGAAATTATATCTTTACACATAATATCAGTAGATAACATCATTCAATTTAGTTCATACAAGGTTCAGCTTTTTCAGTTACCCTGCGCATGCCGTTACAGAGTTTACGGCAACACACTATCTTAAATGGAGAACTTCATGAAATTTTCAAAAACCATTTTATCAACCCTGTTGTTAGCCTCAACGACAACATTTGCCTATAACGGCGAAGTGAGCTTGGATTACATTGATTTTGATTATGATGTAACCGCAATTCACGTTGAAGGCCTATACCACTTTTCTGAAGTTAACACAGCTAATAAACCCTTAGCAGAAGCCGCATTTCTTGAAAAACGTAGTTTTGTAAACGCAGGTCATACTGAGATTGATTATGAGGGTGGGAGTGCAGACGCTCAAAATATTGGCGTGGGCTTCTACATACCCAATACTATTTTTTACATTGGTGCTGAACACACCAGAAATGACGACTTCAACGATACAGAAGTTACCTTGGGTATTACTCCTATCGATGGTCTTTTAATCAGCACTAGTCATAGTGAAGAAGCTGATGACTATGAACCAAACATTGAAGCTAAATATGTTCGAAATCTAGCTGGTGATACAGCAATCAATCTTGAAGCTGGGTTTGCTCAAGGTGCGGACGATGAAGAGGATAGTATGTACGCAATTGCAGACTACTACTTCACAAGTTTCTTC
>CAZICR010000050.1:0-11993 GCA_964537795.1 uncultured Cellvibrionaceae bacterium
TCAACAACGAATTATCGAGGATTACATTATGTGTAAACGCATTATGTCAGCCGCTATATTGGCGCTGGCTTCTATATCAGTTTCATCGTTTAGTTCCGCGGCAGTTACTATTCAAGAAAATGAAACCGGATTTTGTAGCTATGATGGTGTCATCTCTACCGCGCAGAGTGGATATACAGGTGCAGGTTATGTCGACATCAATAATTCCGGTGGACAGGGGATTTCCTATCAGGTCAGTGTGCCCACCGCCGGGAGTTATCCTGTCAGTTTTCGCTATGCCAATATAGGTTCAACCAGTGCAGGCTTAACGGTAAATGGTTCTTCTGGTAGTTTGTCATTTCCGCGCACAACCTCCTTGTCGAGCTGGAGCAGTGTGACTAAAAACGTTAACCTGGTTGCCGGTGTAAATAATCTGCGGATTCGTGCAACGGGCTCACAGGAAATTGCCAATATCGATTCAATGACCGTGGGGGGTAGTGCGGTTGCCGGTAGTTGTGCTGCTGTGACTTCGTCCAGTATTTCATCGTCGATTTCGATTAGTTCATCCAGCAGAAGCTCTTCATCTGTTTCATCAACAGTGAGCTCATCTATATCATCATCCAGCCGATCTTCCAGCAGCTCATCAAGAAGTTCCTCCTCAAGTGTGAGTGTGATTACTTCTATTTCTTCTTCAAGTCGTTCTTCAAGCTTGTCATCCTCCAGTCGTTCAAGCAGTTCCTCTTCAAGTGTCGCAACCAGTGAAGTGCCGAATTTTGAGATGACTGGATTTGCGAATGTGTCTGCGTTAGGCGTGCCAACGACGACAGGTGGATCAGGTGGTGCAGTGGTACGCGCAACTACGTTTGAGCAATTGCAACAATATGTCACAGCAAGTGAACCCTATGTGATTCTGGTTGAGGGTGATATCCAGCCGCCAACAGGTTATGTGAAATTAAATGTCGCTTCCAACAAAACCATTCAGGGTGTTGGTAATACTGCAAACCTGAGACAATTAGGATTCCGGGTAGGTGGCACCGTGGGATGCTTGGAACCTTATAATGCAAGCAACCCTTATGTATCCAACGTCGTCATTCGCAATTTAACTTTCCGCGATGTTTATGATGCAGGTTCAAACCCTGATGCTGATGCAGTGACTGTTGAATGTTTTTCACATCATGTGTGGGTAGATCACAATACCTTTATATACAGCGCACCCAATTCCAGCCTTGCAGGTCGAATTGATGGTGCTGTTGACGTGAAACGAGGTGGTGATTGGGTAACCGTTTCCTGGAACCATTTCTATCAATACAACAAAACAATGTTGTTGGGGCATAACGATAGCAATGGGGTTCAAGATTCTGGTCGTCTACATGTGACCTATCACCACAATTATTTTGAAAATACTTATTCCCGTCATCCACGCGTGCGTTTTGGTAAAGCACATATCTACAATAATTATTTCTTCAATGATAAAACCGGCCCAGCTCGTCAAATTTCTTACATTACTTTGGCGGGTCCCGAGGCAGAACTTTATATAGAAGCCAACAATATATTGGTAGACAGTGGTGAGCTGTATGTTGTCAGCGAAGACAGTCAACAAGATTCAAAAGTGACGTTTACCAATGACAACATTGTAAGATTGTTCAGTCCAACAGCTGAGTGGTTATTACATGTAAATAATGGTTTGGCGTTCGATCCAAAAGATTTTTATCAGTACTCAGTGAACTCTGCTGCATCAGTACCGACATTGGTTCCTGCCTATGCTGGTGCTGGGAAGATAAGTATTGATCAATAAATCTATTGTAAAAATGATTGACCAAACTACGCCGACTTATGTCGGCGTAGTTGCATCAGGGCTAAGCTAAAAGTGATTCATAAAGTGCTTTATATTCAAGAGCACTTTTTTCCCAGGATGAGTCACGGCGCATGGCGTTCTGTTGCAGCTTTTTAAAGAATTCAGGATTGTGATAGGCATCCAGTGCGCGACATATAGCATGGTGCAATTCAATTGCTGTAGGTTCACGAAAAACAAATCCGTTCGCTTCTTCCGTTAACTGATCGACGGAAGACCCAAAAGAAGATTCGAAAATAGTATCCTGTAATCCCCCTACTGCATGCACTATGGGTAAGGTGCCGTAACGCAAACTGTAGAGCTGATTGAGTCCACAAGGTTCAAATAAAGATGGCATTAAAAATAAATCGCACCCGGCTTCAATTCTGTGTGCAAGCTCTTCGTTGTAACCAATAACGACTGCGACTTTATTCGGATATTGTGCGGCAATATCGGTTAACGCTTTCTCATAGTGAGGAAAGCCACTGCCTAAAAAAACCAGCTGACAATCTTTGCCCAATAACAAACTCATTTGAGCCAGAATTAAATCCACACCTTTTTGATCGACCAGTCGTCCGACGAAACCTAATAAGGGAGTATCAGCTTTAATCTTCAGTCCCAGCTGTTGCTGTAATTCCATTTTGTTTTTTTGTTTTCCGGATAAGCTCCTGCGGTTAAATTTATGTAGCAAATGTTTATCTGCATTAGGGTTCCATTCATCAGTATCTATTCCGTTGAGAATTCCATGCAAATCGTTTTTACGATAAGTCATCAATCCATCAAGACCATTACCAAATTCAGGCGTTTGAATTTCATTAGCATAGCTGGGGCTGACGGTAGTAATTTTTTTCGCGAAATTGAGGCCACCTTTCATAAAACAAAGTTGACCATAAAACTCCAATTTTTCATGATGCCAAAATGAACCAGGTAAATTTAATTCTGCGAAGGTTTGATGAGAAAATATTCCACGATAAGCTAAATTGTGAATAGTAAAAACACAAGGAGGGGAATCTGGTTTTTCAGACAAAAGCGCTGGAACCAAACCTGTTTGCCAATCATTACAATGCACTATATCAACCGGCCAATTCAATCCTGCCTGGTTAAGTGCTATAGCTTCAATTGCCCGTGCAAACCAGAAGAATCGCCAATGATTATCCGGCCAATCATTACCGTCAGGGCCACAATAAGGATTGCCTTCCCTTGCCGAAAATTCTTCAATATTAACCAGAATCACTTTGACACGTGTGCCGGGTAACCTTGTTTGTTGCAACAGAATTTCCTGGCCTGAAATAGAAATAGTCGATAAAGTTTTTAATTCAACTTTTTCTGCTTGCGACAATACACTGCTGTAAGCCGGCAAAACAATTTTGACATCTATATCCAATTTCAATAATGCACGCGGCAAACTGGCGGCAACATCAGCCAAACCACCGGTTTTAATTAATGGATAAACTTCACTGGTTGCAAAAAGTAGATTCATAAAATTTTTACCCTCACCCTAACCCTCTTCCAGAGGGAACAAATCTCTCAATTTTTAGATTCACAGCTATTACTCAAATTTTGTAAACCCTCTCCCTCTGGGAGAGGGCAGGGTGAGGGCTAACCCAACGCAATAATCAATCCCGCCAACGGCGGCAATGTAATTTCAATTGAATAAGGATGATTCATCCAGGGAATATTCTGCGTGTGTAAACCTTCTGCATTGCCCAGATTACTGCCGCCATAAAACATGGAATCAGAATTAAATAATTCTTTATATCGCCCCGCAACCGGAACGCCGACGCGATAAGCGTGACGGGGTAAGGGCGTAAAATTCAATAACACAATTACAAAACCTGTATCGTTTTTTCGAATGTAACTGATAATAGATTGAGTGCTGTCATGGCAATCCAGCCATTCAAATCCATTCCATTCGAAACTGCGTTCATAGAGTTCCGTACGATTGCAATAGAGATGATTCAAGTCTCTTACTGTGTCATGAATTCCATGATGCGGAGCATAATCCAATAATTGCCAATCCAGACTGCGGTGATGCGACCATTCGCTCCATTGAGCAAATTCGCTGCCCATAAATAATAATTTTGTTCCCGGATAAGTAAACATATAAGTGTAAAGCAATCGCAAATTAGCAAATTTTTGCCAATCATCGCCCGGCATTTTTCCAATCATACTGCCTTTACCATGAACGACTTCATCGTGTGAAAAAGGCAATACAAAATTTTCAGTAAACGCGTACATCATGCCAAAGGTTAATTGGTTGTGATGATACTGACGATGAATGGGATCTTTAGTCATGTAGGTTAAGGTGTCGTGCATCCAACCCATATTCCATTTCATAGTGAATCCCAAACCACCTAACCATGTCGGGCGAGTGACTTGCGGCCATGCAGTGGATTCTTCAGCCGCAATAATGACACCGGGGCAATGGCCGTGGCAGAGTTCATTGAACTGGCGTAAAAAGCTAATCGCATCCAGATTTTCATTGCCACCATATTTATTGGGAAGCCAATCACCATCTTCGCGCGAATAATCGAGATACAACATAGATGCAACGGCATCAACACGCAAACCATCCAGATGAAATTCTTTTAACCAGAAGAGTGCGTTGGACAATAAAAAATTTCGCACTTCATTTCGGCCGTAATTGTAAATCAATGTGCCCCAGTCTCTATGTTCCCCCAAGCGCGGATCTTCATGTTCATAGAGTGCAGTGCCATCAAATTTTGCCAGTGCATGAGCATCTTTTGGAAAATGTGCGGGAACCCAGTCGAGAATAATGCCGAGATTATGTTGATGTAAATAATCAACAAAATAACGAAAATCATCCGGTGTACCGAAACGACTGCTGGGTGCAAAATAACCGGTGGTTTGATAACCCCAGGAATCATCGAGCGGATGTTCACTGATGGGTAAAATTTCAATATGGGTAAATCCAAGTGGTTTTACATAATCCACAATTTGATGAGCCAGCTCGCGATAATTTAAAAATTCATTGGCCCAACCGCGTCGCCAGGAACCCAAATGTATTTCATAAACAGAGCAAGGGGATTTCAAAACATTTTTTGTGGCGCGCGATTGAATCCAGATTGCATCTTGCCATTCATAATCGGATTGGGTGACTATCGCACTGGTTTGTGGTCGCATTTCGAAGGCTTGACCGTAGGGGTCTGCTTTTAAAAATATATTCCCTGATTGACGATTGCGAATTTCAAATTTATATAGAGAGCCGGTGGTCAGTCCAGGAATAAATAGTTCCCACAATCCACTTCCTCCACGTACCCGCATCGGGTGGCGACGGCCATCCCATTCATTAAAATCACCCACCACACTGATACGTTCGGCATTCGGCGCCCAGGTTGCAAAAGTGACACCTTCGATGCCATCGATTTCGCGTTGGTGTGCTCCTAATAATTGATAAATGTTCCAATGTTGACCTTCATTAAACAAATGCACATCCAGGTCGCCCAAAATTGGCGCAAATGAGTAGGGGTCGTATTGAAAATGCTCTTGATTGTAGCGGTCAAACCAGTGAATTTGATAACGACTTGTGATGTGTTTTGCCATTCCACGCCATTCAAAAAAGTCAGTTCCTTCAATGCGAATCAATGCAAATTCCTGCTTTTGACCCTTCAGTGTTGCGCTGCGAGCGCCCGGCAGATACAGGCGTATCAATGTATCGGCCGTTTCATCTGAATGACTGCCCAACGGATGCATACCCAGAATTGAAAAAGGATCATGATGGGTTGCATTAATAATGCGCAGAAGATCGTCGCTTAAAGGTTTGTCTACAGAAGCATTCATAGTTTTCTACTTTTTCAGTGAATTAAAGTGGCAGATAAAAGCACATTTTCAATAAATATTTGGTTTTTTTCATAATAATGTCTTGAGGCCTGCACCAGTATAAAGCGTCACGCTCTAACAGTTATAGCTGTTTATCTGCTTTACTTTGATTGCAGGTTTAGTGCCAAACAAAATTTGGTATAAGAAGTCTCAATTCTGACCTGTTGTTTGTTGCTGCTTGTTAGATGCGCATTAGATTAGTGCAGATAGACTTTACTATGTCGATCATTGGCATTGTATTTGCTCAGCAATAATCAGAAGTTCATAACATTATTAAATAATTATTTTTCATTAAGGAATTTTTTAATGAGTCCACAACATTCTGGCCGTTTTGTTAGTCGTCTTACTCGAGAGACTCTCGCAGTCGTTTTAGCGGGAGGCCGCGGTTCACGCTTGCATCAACTCACTAATTGGCGTGCAAAACCTGCTGTGCATTTTGGTGGAAAATTTCGCATTATTGATTTTCCTCTTTCAAATTGTGTGAATTCAGGAATTCGTCGTATTAGTGTACTGACACAATATATGTCGCATTCTCTTGATCGTCATATTCAACGTGGTTGGGGATTCCTTGGTGGTGAGCTTGGCGAATTTGTTGAATTACTGCCTGCACAACAACGTCTTGGTGAAAATTGGTATGTAGGTACAGCAGATGCTGTTTTGCAAAATCTCGATATTATTCGTCGCCACAGTCCTGAATATGTATTAATTCTTGCAGGTGATCATATTTATAAAATGGACTATGGAACTATGATTGCTGCGCACGTTGAACGCGGAGCAGATATCACAGTCGGATGTATAGAAGTGCCAATCGAAATTGCACACGCATTTGGTGTAATGGATATTGATGACGAACATCGTATCATTAAATTTTCTGAAAAGCCGAAAAATCCGGAGCCTATTCCAGGTAAACCCAATAAATCTTTGGCATCCATGGGTATTTATGTATTCAGTACTAAAGCGTTATTTCGTGAATTAATGAAGGATAAAGAAAATCCGAATTCATCTCATGATTTTGGGAAAGACATAATTCCCTCAATGATTAAAAGCAGCCGCGTGATGGCGTTTCCATTTTGTGATCCTGTCAGTGGTGGTGAAGCTTACTGGCGTGATGTTGGAACTGTGGATTCTTTATGGGAAGCCAATTTGGAATTGGCTGATGTTAATCCTGAATTGGATTTATACGATGCCGCATGGCCGATATGGACCAACCAGGAACAAGTGGCTCCGGCGAAATTTGTTTTTGATGATGATGGTCGTCGCGGTTACGCGGTGGATTCATTAATTGCTGGTGGTTGTATCGTTTCAGGTTCCTACGTTAAACACTCCATTTTATTTCCGCGCGTGCGCGTGCATTCTTATTGCGAAATTGAAGATACGGTTTTATTCCCCAGTGTTGTAGTCGGGCGCAATTGTAAAATTCGTCGTGCATTGATTGATCGACGATGCAAAATTCCCGAAGGCACTGTAATTGGTCACGACCCCGATGCAGACAAAGCAAGATTTCATGTCTCGCCTAAAGGTGTCGTGCTGGTAACGCCTGATATGTTGGGACAGGATGATGTCTATGGCTAATTTAAGTAAAACCAAAGTTGTATTTCTCTGGCATATGCATCAACCGGACTATCGGGACATAGTGACAGGTGAGTATTACTTTCCATGGACTTACTTACATGCCATAAAAGATTATGTGGATATGGTTGCGCATCTCGAAGCTCAACCTAATGCAAAAGCAGTCGTTAATTTTGCACCGATTTTGTTGGAGCAGTTGGATGACTATGCGCAACAAATCAAAAGTTTTTTACATCACCAGGGTGATATCAAAGATCAGGTTCTGGCTTCGTTGGTAGAACCTGTATTGCCGACTCCAGGAACCCCGGCTTTTATTGAATTAGGTCAAAAATATTTGCGTGCAAATCGTTCACGTATGATAGAGCGCTTCCCGGTTTATCGTGAATTAGCGGATACACTGGAATCCTTGCATCAAAAGCCTTTTCTTGCGCAATATTTAAATCACCAGTTTTTAATCGATTTGGGTGTTTGGTATCACCTGAGTTGGCTGCCAGAAACCTTGCGTCGTGTTGATCAGCGTGTGCAACATTTACAAGAAAAAGCACGGCACTTTTCCATGAATGACAGGCGGTTGTTGTTGACTATTATCGGTGAACTAATAGCGTCAGTTGTTCCGCGTTATCGTCATCTTGTTGAACGAAAACAAATTGAACTTTGTATGAGCCCTTATGCACATCCTATTGTTCCTCTGTTAATTGATATTAATAGTGCTACCGAGGCCATGCCCAATGTAACGCTACCTGAAAACAGAATTTATCCGGATGGAACCAACCGGGCTATATGGCATTTGAAACAAGGTAAAAAAGTGTTTCAGGAATTATTTGGTGTTACTCCGATTGGCTGTTGGGCAAGTGAAGGTGCATTAAGTGATGCGACCTTAAAACTGTTGCAAGCGAATGGATTTGCCTGGACGGCAACTGGCGATTCGGTTTTACACAATAGCGTTTCTGACCCTGCCAATGAGTTAGTGTGCAAAGACTGGCGAGTCTCACAAAAAAATTTACACCGCAATTATCATTTTGCAGATGTTCCGATTAATGTTTTCTTTCGCGATGATGGCTTGTCTGATCTCATAGGTTTCAAATATGCGACTTGGCATTCAGATGATGCGGTGAGTGATCTCATCAACAATATGGTGGCTATCAGTAATCACGCAAAAGATAATAAAAATACTGTTATCTCGGTGATTATGGATGGTGAAAATGCCTGGGAGTATTTTCCGGAAAATGCCTATTATTTTCTGGAGCAGTTATATCGCCGCATTGGTGAACATCCGCAACTTGAACTCACCACTTACAGCGAAATTTTGCGTGATCAAAAGCCCGAACCTTTAAAAATTCCGCATCTGGTTGCAGGCAGCTGGGTCTACGGAAGTTTTTCGACCTGGATAGGTGATAAGGATAAAAATCGTGCTTGGGATATGTTGTGCAAAGCCAAGCAGGATGCAGATATGGCTTTAGTAAAAAAATCATTTACTGCTGAAGAGAAAGCACAAATAGAAAAGCAAATGGCACTCTGTGAAGGGTCAGATTGGTTTTGGTGGTTTGGCGACTACAATCCTTCGCAGAGCGTAAAAGATTTTGATTATTTATATCGTCGTCATTTGGCTAATCTTTATCGATTAATTAATGAGCCCGCTCCTGAATTTTTACAACAAGTGATTAGTGAGGGCGGTGGTAATCCTGCTACTGGTGGAGTAATGAGACAAGGGCATGCTGAATGAAGCCATTGAATAATGTCATGAGTCAACGTAGAGCAGGGGTGTTGCTTCACCCGACATCTCTACCCTGTGGTGAAGAACATTGGCAAAGTTTCAAAGCAAAAAAATTCGGTACGCTTGGCAAAGAAGCTTACGCATTTATCGACTGGTTAGCCGTCGCTGGTATTCGCGTTTGGCAGATGTTGCCGATCGGCCCAACGCAAGCGGATATGTCACCTTATCAATCACTTTCTACACATGCCGGTAACCCGGAACTCATTAGCATAGATTGGCTTATTGAAAAGCATTGGGTGTCGCCTGATGATCTGAAAAATGAATACACTTCTGCCGCTGATTTACGTCAAGACTGTGCCAAGAGTTTTTATAGCAAAATTGAATCAGAACAAGGGGCTTCGCTAAGAGAAAATCTAATACAATTTTGCAATCAACAAGCTTATTGGTTAGATGATTTTATTTTGTATTGCGCACTCAGGGAAGAATTTAATGGGCAATCCTGGACTCATTGGCCTGCAGAATTAAAAAAGCGTAATAAATCCAGTTTGAAAAAATGGTCAAAAAATCTCGAAAATTCAATAAATCGTTATAAGTTTGAACAATTTGTTTTCTTTGCGCAGTGGCAATCACTGCATGGTTACGCAAAAGAAAAAACAATTGATTTTTTTGGTGACATTCCAATTTTTGTTGGTCACGACAGTGCTGATGTCTGGGCCAACCAATCACAATTTTTATTAGATGAAAACGGTGACCCTTTAACAGTCGCCGGTGTGCCGCCTGATTACTTCTCTGAAACAGGTCAACACTGGGGAAACCCTCATTATCACTGGGAAAAAATGCAAAAAGATGGTTTTGTCTGGTGGAAAGACCGTTTGCGAACCCAGCTACAATGTTTTGATATTTTGCGTATTGATCATTTCCGTGGATTTGAAGCCTATTGGGCAATTCCAGGTAATACACATGATGCAAGATTGGGTCAGTGGATTAAGGCGCCGGGTGAAGCATTGTTAAAAGCTTGCTTTGACGAATGGCCCGATTTACCACTGGTCGCAGAAAATCTTGGCGTCATTACTGATGAAGTGGAAGCACTTAGAAATCAGTTCAACTTACCTGGAATGTTGGTGTTGCAATTTGCATATGATGGCAACCCAAAAAATCCTCACCTTTCCCAACATCACATTTTTGAAAATGTGATCTACACTGGAACTCACGATAATGACACAACCAAAAGTTGGTACCAAAATCTTGCGCCTTATCAACAAGAAATTGTGCACCGATATTTGTTGTCTTCGTCGATTCCTATGCCTTGGTTGTTAATCGAAGTTGCACTGGTTTCAACAGGTCGTATGTGCATTATTCCAATGCAGGATTTTTTGGAATTGGATGGCGCACATCGAATGAATACTCCAGGAACACAAGATCAAAACTGGCAGTGGGTTTTTAGTTGGGAAATGGTGGCGCCGGATTTGGCAACAAAAATTCGTGCGCTTGTTGGTCAGTACGATCGTTTATAACCGAGGGTCTCACTATGGAGCACAGATGCAGTCCGCGCATAGTTACCAATATTCCGGTAACTATATCCCAATACCACAATCCCATAGCAAAAGGCCGAATTAAAGACGCTACCGCGTTTGGTTTTTATATTCAGTCCGACTGGGTCGCCAGACCACTACAACAATTAAGTCTGGAAATACTTTTGTATAAAGAAAAATACACACTTGAAGCTATAGTTACTCACGCAAATCAACATGGTTTTGGTGTTGAGTTAGAGCAATTGGATGATCAGGAAATAAATCTGCTACACGAATTCCTATCCGCCCAACAAGCCGCACAAGGTTTTGTGAAACAGCTTGACCAACAAATTGCACTGGTTGCAAACGGTTAAAACCTTCAAGGGCTGGCAACAGCCCTTGGTTATTAAAATAATAAAATATTTAATTATCCTTTCACAAAAAGCCATGAAGAAAATCGGCGCAACAGAATTCCATCTGGCAAATAGAATGGTGAATGGCCAAGTTGCGAAATATGTATATTTTTTAAAAATTGAAAAAATCAATTCGACTGTTGCTGTTTCCTGATCAGGGTAGTAACCGGATCGGCTGAATTTAATTTAGCATCAATCAAATCCGCTTGCGCACGGGTTTGGTGAAGCAGGGATATCAGCAGCCGCACATCGTCATACATTTCACCGTGAGTTTCATTACACAATCGCTGCCCGATCTCTTGAGCTAAACGTAATATCTCGGCAAGTTCACGTGCGGTTTCCGCCTGTTCATATTGTAAATGTTGGCGGAGAATTTCTTCGTGGGTCATGGTATACCTCCGTTAAAAATATTCCTTGCGGCGTTAGTTAAATGCTAGACCTGTTGATTCACTTAAACAAAGATTAAAAAGCTATTAGTACTATTTTGTTTGCTGAAATTTTATTTTGTATAAACCAGACGGCATCAGAATCAGCAATTTTTTTGGCGTTGGTATCTGCGAAAAAAACACAATGGACTTAAAAAATACCTTGATATATAGCTTTATTGGGTCCGGTTTATTTGGCGTTTTTCTATATTTTTTACTTTGGTGGTGACAAAAAATAACTAAAGAAATCCAACAACTCGAATCAAAAATTGTCTATGAAAATCGATGGATGACTGTGCGTGAAGACAAAGGGCTATGATGTTTTATTTGCTTCAGAACTTAAACAATCCAACACCAATCTTGATATCGAAGAAGCTGATTTAATTGCCAGATCTTTTTATTTATCCGAAGTCGAAACAATGATAGTCAACGGCGAAATTAAAGATGCAACCACAATCGCTGCTTTTGGAATGCTTCGGTTAAAGGGTTTAATTTAAATAGTCGTAAATTAAAATAATTTTCTTAAAAGGAAAATGCATCAGCCACAATGACTTAAAGTGATTGTATTATTCCGCTCTATGATTGATAATGATTCGTAAGTGAATGGATATGATTATATTCTTCAGGTTGTCGAGTCATGAGATACATAACTTTTTGCTGTGGAATCTTTTTATTCAGTGTTGTGACTGGTTGTGCAGTAACAAAAAACGA
>CAZICR010000051.1:0-11971 GCA_964537795.1 uncultured Cellvibrionaceae bacterium
GTGAGAGATTCGCAGAACATTCAGCAGGTGCAATCACATAATAAGCAGGAACGGAAAGATGTGTGTGCGGCAAACTGACGCTGTGAATAGTTGCGCCGAGTTTTTCATACACTTTGATTGCATCTTCAATTAATGCAGCCGTTTTTGGATTCAAACCTTCACCAAAATATTCTTTTGGTACCCCAATGCGTAAACCTTTTAAAGATTGATTTAAATTGGCGGTGTAATCCGGCACTTCGCGTTCAACACAGGTGGAATCTTTTGCGTCGTAGCTCGCCATATCGTTTAACAAAATTGCAGCGTCTTCTGCGGTGCGCGATAAAATTCCTGCTTGATCCAAACTTGAAGCGAAAGCAATCATGCCCCAGCGCGATACGCGACCATAAGTCGGTTTAATGCCGGTTAACCCGCAAAGTGCAGCAGGTTGACGAATCGAGCCGCCGGTATCGGATGCGGTTGCGGCTGGCGCTAAATGTGCAGCGACTGCAGCCGCAGAACCGCCCGATGATCCACCGGGAACACAATCAATTGCCCATGGATTTTTTACGGGACCATACCAACTTGTTTCGTTAGATGAACCCATAGCAAATTCATCCATATTGGTTTTACCCAACATGACCACGCCGGAATTCAAATAATTTTCAACAATGGTTGCGTTGTAGGGTGCGATAAATTGATCGAGCATTTTGGATGCGCAGGATGTACGCACGCCGGTGGTACAAAAAATATCTTTGTGCGCAATCGGTACGCCGCAAAGTGCAGGCGCACTGCCAGCGGCCAAACGTTTATCGGCCGCTGCTGCTTGTTGCAGCGCAATCTCGTTGGTCACGGTGATGTAAGAGTTGTAGGTTTTATCAAGACGCGAAATGCGATCCAGATAATGTTGCGTGACTTCGACGCTGGAAAAATCTTTGTTGCCTAGACCTTTTATCAGCTCTGCAATAGTGAATTGATGCATTCAGGTTTCCTAAAAATTTCAAAATCATTCTTGAAAAGTTATTGGTGTAGGGCGGGTCGAGACCCGCGGGTACTTGCGAATAACTTTTGTAAAATCAAACGACGAAACAGCGGGTCTTGACCCGCCCTACAAAACCCGACTCGATTATTCAATCACCTTGGGCACCAAATACAAACCTGCTTCTGTCGCAGGTGCTATGGATTGAAATAATTCGCGTTGATTGGTTTCGCTAATCACATCGGGGCGCAATTTTTGTACAGCATCAAGAGGGTGCGCCATAGGTAAAACGCCATCGGTATTGATCGCTTGAAGTTGATCAACCAGCGCCAACACGTCAGAAATACTTTTGGCTGCTTCTTGAGCGGCAGCGTCATTTATTTCAATGCGAGCCAACTTTGCCAGTTTGGCGATGTCAGAAGATTCAATTGCCATTCGCGGGATGCTCCAAACAGATATTCCAAAAAGGGAGAAGTTAAAAAAGGCGCTCAAGGTATCACACTTGTGCCTTGCTCTGAATCCCTGTGATTGTTAGAGTGCAGGCAATAAAAAAATCGCGCAGCTAATTTGGGTTTTTTCACATATACTGCGCGCTGATTTTTTACACTTGATCCAACCAAATCTTAAGGTCCTTTCCTGTCATGTTAAAACTTCTGCGTGGAGCATTTTCCAACGACTTATCTATTGATCTGGGTACAGCCAATACACTGATTTATGTCCGTGGTCGCGGTATTGTCCTCAACGAGCCTTCGGTGGTTGCGATTCGTCATCACAATGGCACAAAAATCGTTGAGGCTGTCGGTGTTGAAGCCAAGCGTATGTTAGGTCGTACACCTGGCAACATTACCGCAATTCGTCCACTGAAAGACGGTGTGATAGCCGACTTCCAAGTCACCGAAAAGATGTTGCAACACTTTATCCGCAAAGTGCATGAAAACTCCTGGTTTAATCCATCCCCCCGCGTATTGGTCAGCGTTCCCTGTTTATCCACTGAAGTTGAAAAGCGTGCGATTCGTGAATCTGCATTGGGTGCTGGCGCACGTGAAGTGCGTTTGATTGATGAACCTATGGCAGCGGCAATTGGTGCTGGCCTGAAAGTCTCGGAAGCCAGTGGTTCCATGGTGGTGGACATTGGTGGTGGTACAACTGAAATTGCAGTTATCTCATTAAATGGCGTGGTCTATTCGGATTCTGTGCGTATTGGTGGTGACCGTTTTGATGAAGCGATTGTGAACTATGTTCGTCGTAACTATGGCAGCGTGATTGGTGAAGCGACTGCTGAGCGGATCAAGCAAGAAATTGGTTGTGCTTTTGCGGGTAGTGAAATTCGTGAAATTGATGTGCGTGGTCGCAACCTGGCTGAAGGTGTGCCGCGAAGCTTTACTTTAACCAGTGATGAAGTGCTGGAAGCCTTGCAAGAACCTTTGGCGGGAATTGTCCAAGCGGTTAAAAGTGCGTTGGAACAATCACCTCCTGAATTGGCTTCCGATATTGCAGAAAGCGGTGTAGTTCTGACCGGCGGTGGCGCACTCTTGCGTGATTTGGATCGCCTCTTGGCCAATGAAACCGGTTTGCCTTTCATAGTGGCAGAAGATCCATTGACCTGCGTCGCTCGAGGCGGCGGTATGGCACTTGAAATGACAGATAAACGTAATATCGATCTGCTCTCGTCTTGATTTGAAAAGAGGGCTTCATTATCAAACCGCTCTTTAGCCGTGGATCTTCTACTACCAGCCGTGCATTTATACTGATTGTGATCATGGTAGGGTTGGTTGTAGTCAGTTTATACACAGATAAACTGGACATAGTTAGAGAGAAATTGAGTCCTTTGGTAACGCCCTTTTATAAACTTACCGATATACCGAGGCGCATCGGCCACTGGTTTGATGGTGCGACCGATTCCCCGGAAGATCTCCAATCAAAAAATGAAGCGCTCAATGCGCAAGTTTTAATCCTTCAACGAAAATCCCAACAAATGGCTGCCTTGGCAGCAGAGAACGTTCGTTTGCGGCAGTTGTTGAATGCAAGCAATTTGCTCCAGGAAACAGTTGTGATTGCCGAGTTGATTGGTGTGTCACCCAACCCCTTGAGTCATCAGGTGATCATTAATCGTGGCAGCAATGACGGCGTGTTTAAGGGCCAGCCAGTTCTGGATGCCTTTGGCCTGATGGGGCAAATTATTGAAGTCAGCTCCGGTTCCAGCACGGTATTGCTCATATCGGATGCCACCCACGCTATCCCGGTACAGGTCAATCGTAATGACGTAAGAGCCATAGCAGAAGGCACAGGTGATATGAATCGCTTGAGTTTACGTCATGTACCTGCCAATACCGATATTCGTGTTGGCGATTTGCTAGTGAGTTCGGGGCTTGGCAAGCGTTTTCCGGTGGGATATCCGGTGGCACAAGTTGATCAGGTGCTCCGTGATCCGGCGAAAGCTTTTCTGACCGTGACTGCAAAGCCCATGGCGAGATTGGATCGCAGTCGTCACTTGCTGTTGGTTTTTGAATCTGCACGAGAATCTGATCAGGAAGAAACTTCCAGTCCTCGATCTGTTTCACCTTGACGGGGGGTTGAATGAATACCTCCACCTTGAATTTATCTTTTCTAATTTGCACCAGTTTCCTGGTAGCTCTGTTGCTGTCTGTTTATCCATTACCTATGGAGTGTCGTTGGTGGCGACCGGAATTTGTATTGATGGTGGCAATTTATTGGGTCGTGATACTGCCGTTTAATATCAGTCTTACGGCCCTTTGTGCTTTGGGTCTGTTTCAGGATTTATTGGAAGCAACGCCTTTTGGGCAGCATAGCCTTGGCATTATTGTGGTGGCTTACCTCTGTTTGTTTTCCTATCAACGTTTACGCAATTTCAATGTGATCAAACAAATGCTCGCCATGTTAGTGATGATTTCCATCGCCCAGCTTACTGATAATTGGGTACAGGGAATGGCCGGGCGCCCATTGGCGGGAATTAGTTTCATCTATGCTGCTATCAGCAGTGCATTATGTTGGCCATTGGTGAGATTTTTATTGGTGTTTTCCGGACAAAAATTACGAGTATTTCAACAATAGTTGAGTAGGGAATACTGCATGACAGCAAATATTTATCTGGCATCCGCTTCTCCGCGTCGGCGTGAGTTATTGCAACAAATCGGTGTCAACTTCGATTTGATTTCCGCGGGCATTGAAGAAAAAAGAAAGCCAGGTGAGCCTGCAATGGTTTATGTCCAGCGTTTGGCTTTGGAAAAAGCCCAGGCAGGTTTAGCAGCGATTCAGCGGGAAGGTCGTAATCTGGCTCCAGTTTTGGGGGCAGATACCATAGGTATTCTGGATGATGCCATTCTCGAAAAGCCTGAAGATGAACTTGATGCGGCTGAAATTTTACGTCGTTTGTCGGGTCGAACGCATCAAGTTGTCACCGCAGTTGCATTGGTATCGCCTGATAAATATCTGGCAGATTATTCAATAACCCAAGTGACTTTTCGTCAATTAACAGAAGCAGAAATAAAAGCTTATTGGCTGACTGGCGAACCCTGCGACAAAGCAGGCGGTTACGCAATTCAGGGATTAGGTGCAGTATTTGTGCAATCTATTCAAGGTAGTTATTCCAACGTTGTGGGTTTACCTATAGAAGTGTGCAGCAAATTATTTAAAGAATTTGAAATTCCAGTGTGGCAATCAACCCGTCCACAAAATAAAAAATCGGAATTGTGAGTTAAACATGAGTGAAGAAATTTTAATTAACGTTTCCCCGGTTGAAACTCGCGTAGCTCTGGTTGAAAACGGCGTGGTGCAGGAATTTTATCTGGAGCGCAGTTACGGTAAGGGATATGTCGGCAATATTTATCGTGGAAAAGTTGTGCGGGTTTTACCTGGAATGCAAGCTGCATTTGTTGAGATTGGTTTGGAGCGAACGGGCTTTATCCACGCCAGTGACATGCTGCCCGAGTTACCGGAAGGCCAGACTTATCCAGAAACGTTACCGGATATACGCACCTTGGTTCGCGAAGGCGAAACACTTTTGGTGCAAGTTGTAAAAGATCCTATAGGAACCAAAGGTGCGAGATTAACCACGCATCTTACTCTGTCCTCACGTTATCTGGTTTACATGCCGAATACACAGCATATTGGTGTGTCGATTCGTATTGAAGATGAAACCGAACGTGAACGTTTGCGTTTGGCTGTTGAGCAGCAAGTCAATACACAACAAATTTCCGGTGGATTTATTGTACGCACAGTTGCTGAAGGTGCTGATGCCGATGCGATTGTTTCTGACATTCCATTTTTAACGAAACTCTGGAGTGATTTGTCGGCAAAATTGCCGCAGTTAAGTGTTCCGGGGGAACTTCATCGGGATATGCCACTCTACTTGCGCGCTTTACGTGATTTGGCTAGAGCGCCTTTGTACAAAGTAAGAGTCGATTCGCGATTAACCTGGCAACAGATGCAGGATTTTGCGGCGAGTTATACACCGGAATTAATGAACCTGATTGAACTCTATACGGGTGATCGTCCCTTGTTGGAAATGTACGGTGTTGAAGAAGAAATTCGCCGCGCTTTGGAACCTCGGGTAACTTTAAAGTCAAATGGTTATTTGATTATTGAACAAACTGAAGCCATGACGACAGTTGATGTTAATACCGGCGCATTTGTCGGGCATCGAAATTTGGAAGAGACTATTTTTAAAACCAATCTGGAAGCCGCTACTGCAATTGCAAGACAACTGCGTTTGCGTAACCTTGGTGGCATTATTATTTTGGATTTTATTGATATGAAGGATCAGGAACACCAACGTCAGGTGTTGCGAACTTTGGAAAAGGCATTGGAAAAAGATCACGCCAAAACGCGAATTACCGGTGTGTCTGAATTGGGTTTGGTTGAAATGGCTCGCAAACGTACGCGAGAATCTTTAGGACAAATGTTGTGTGAGCCTTGCCCGACTTGTCAGGGAAAAGGACAAGTGAAATCTGCAGAAACGGTTTGTTATGAAATTTTTCGTGAGGTTCTACGCATGGCGCGTGCCTACGACAATCAAAAATTTTTGGTATTGGCATCAGCCTTGGTGGTTGATCGTTTATTGGATGAACAAGCAGCCTATGTTGCAGATTTGGAGGCATTTATCCAGCGCACAATTGAATTTCGTGTGGAATCAGTTTTTACACAAGAACAGTACGATATTGTATTGATTTAAAAAAAATTGTTGAAAAGCATGACCCCCTCCCAGCCTCCCCGTGAGGAGCTGGTTCCCTCCCCTGGTAAGGGGAGGGCTAGGGTGGGGTCTGTTTTATTTGAAAGAAGTAAATGAATGACGCGTTTATTACGTAGATTGGTGAAATGGTTTTATTTGCTGATTGCCATAATGCTGATCTTATTAGCAATTCTGGTGCAATCAGGGCGGAGCTTTTCTTATTTATTGGGGGATTACCAGAATTCTATTGCGGAGTATTTATCCAACAGGCTGGAAGCAAAAGTTACCATACAAAAAATAAGTGCAGATTGGAAAGGGCTTAAACCAGGCGTGCAACTGCTGGGGGTTAAGTTGCAAAGTGTTTCCGGTGAACCGATTGCTGACGTCAGTCGAGCTATGTTGCGATTGGATATATTGCGCTCCCTTAAAAATGTACGTTTGGTCTGGAGTGATTTGAGTATTGAAGAAATCAATATCACTTTCCAACAAGAAGAAAACGGCTTTTGGAAAATTCCCGGATTGAAATCCAAGGGTGCTGCTGAATCGAAAGAAACCGGTGATGTAACACTTAATCCGTTAATTGATATGTTGTTGCTGTCGCATCATATGGCCATTAAACAAAGTCATATGCAATTCCAGTTTTTTAATGGACAAAAATTAAACCTCACTGCGCCTAATTTATTGCTGGAAAATAAAGGCAATTTTCATCGCCTGGTTTTGCAAGTTGATCTGGACAACAAACCCCGCAGTTTATATTTATTACTTGAAGCAGTTGGCGATCCACGCGATCAAGCTAATCTGAAAGCCAGTGGATATCTGGAATTAAATCAGTTCCCCACCAGTGAACCCTTACAAGTGGCAACTTCATTTTTGCTCAGCGGTCAAAAAAGTTACTTGACCAGTGAGGGCGAAGTTTCCGCAAAAATATGGCTGAATAGTCGTACCGATGAAAATGGCTTTAATCTGGTTGGTAAATTAAATTTACAGCGCTTATTGGTTGAGCTCAGTGAGCGGCATATAGCACTGGATAAGTTCTCAACTGATCTGAGTGGCTATTGGCAAGAGAATGGTCAATGGCAAATTGGGTTACAAGCAATAAACGCACATTTGGGTTCAGAAAATATTCAGGGAATGAACTGGATAGCAAGTTCCAAAGGTTTTAATCAATCAGTTGAACTTCGTCTTGATCAAATGGATTTGAAAGAGATGCACCAGCTTTTGGTAACTACCGGCGTTTTGGGTAATCAACGTTTGCATCAGGCTATGCAAACTTTGCAACCTCAGGGATTGCTTACCAATATTCAAATTTCTTTGCCTTATCAAAATGCTAAAAAATGGCAATTGGCTGCGAATGCCAATCAAGTGGGTATTTCTCCCTGGCAGGGTGTTCCTGGGCTAACAGGAGTAGATGGGTATCTGCAACTGGATGCTAATGGTGGTTTTGTTTCTATCGATAGTCGTAATGGTTTTTCAATGCTGTACGCCAACGTCTATGCAGAGCCTATGACTTATGATCGAGTGTCAGGGCAGGTTGCGTGGCGTTTGGAAAAAGAAAATAACAAGATTTATGTCAATAGTGGTGCATTGAATTTTTATGATGGTGAGGAAACTACTTCCGGTTATCTGTGGCTGTCCACACCTTGGTATAAAAATACGGATAATGTGGATTTATTTCTCCAGGTAGGATCGAAAAAATTAAACGTTGATCGATATAAAAAATATCTTCCTCAGATTATCTCGCCCAAAATACGTGAATGGTTGGACAATAGTATTGGTGAAAAAAATTCCGGAGTTGCTGAAAATATTGGATTTGTTTATCGAGCCACATTAAATAACAAAGAAGTTCATGCGCGTTCATTTCAATTAAAAATGGATTTTCAAGAAACGGAATTGCTTTACCATCCTGATTGGCCGCAACTAAAGAAGATTTCCGGGCATTTAAACATTGATAATGCAGATCTGTTTGCCAATATCAGTAAAGCACAGCTGTATGATACCGATGTGCTTGGTGCTAAAGTTGAGCTGCGTCCAAAAAAAGACCGAATAGGTTCCCTCTTGTCAGTCAAAGCAAATTTGCGCGGTGGGGCGAGTGATGGGTTACGTATTTTACGAGAAGGAGCTTTACGTCGTTATATTGGAAATAGTATGGATAGCTGGTTTATGTTTGGCAATATACAAACCGAGCTGGATTTAATTGTTCCCTTAGCGACCAAAACCCCTGAGCGGGATGCACATCAACAAGTTGATATTGACATTGAATCTCCTGAATTTGAAATTCAAAATTTGGATTTGAAACTAAAAGAGTTCAGCGGGCGTGTAAGTTATAACAATAAAACCGGATTAGTTAGTGAAAATCTCCAAGCTACACTGTTCAATCAAAAGGTAGTTGCCCAGTTACACTCAATCAATAAAAATTCAAAGCTTGGTACCCGTGTAGATGTTTCAGGTAAAGTCAGTGTCAATGATCTGGCCAATTGGACGCGGCGCCCCGAAACACTTTTTTTGAAAGGTTTGTTACCTTACCAACTGTCAGTTGAGTTAAAACATAACAATAAAACTCTGGACGAAAAAGTAAATTCCAGCGGAGTTTTACAATCTTCGGCTGATTTTATTCAACAGGCTTTTGCTGAAATAAAATTAGTTAGTAATTTGGATGGCGTAGAAATTGATTTGCCCAAGCCCTATGGTAAAAAAGCAAGATCAAAACGTCCTTTTAGTTTTCAGATGTGGTTACAACCTGAATATTCTCAAATTCAGGCAAGTTACTATGGCAAGCTGGATACTTTATTTCGTATGCAGCGCGGAAAAAATGGTCGTTTGCTCAACGCCAATATAGCCTTATCACAGGAAGCTAAATTTGCTTCTGATGATGGAACTCATTTATCTGAATTTTTGGTTTCAGGATTCATGGCAAGTTTTGATATTGATGCATGGAAAAAAACCAAACTTCAATATGATGAATACCGTGAGAAATTATTACCAACTGTTTCGGGTGTTGAAGAAAGTCCTGATCAAATTGCAGGTCTGCCTTTCAGAGCTGAGTTGGTTCTTGGGGATTACGAGTTGGCATCCAATAAATTTGAACATTTGGGCGTCAATGCCAAACGCAATGCCGAAGGCTGGATACTGAATTTGGAAAATCCCAAAATCAGTGGTGAATTAATGGTGCCACATTCACCGCAAATTCCTTTGCGTGCAACACTTACGCAACTTTATATTCAAACACAGAAATCCGACAATGGTGATGCTCAAAAATTAGCAGAGACTGTTGATCCCCGAAAGTTACCTTTGGCTAATATTGAGATAAAAGAATTATTTATTGACAGTGAACACTGGGGAAAAATTGCTTTTGATATCAGACCTGATTCACAGGGAGTGTTGATTGATAATATTCAAGGTGATATTCGTGGAATGTCCTTACATAATCTCGATGTGAAAGATCGCGGTGCACAGTTGTTCTGGCAAGTGACAGAATCGGGTCAGTTGAGCCGATTTGTTGGCAAGCTTACTGCCAAAAATATGGGTGACGTATTAAAAAATTGGAAGAAACCGGAGATGGTTGATAGCGAATCAGCAACTCTTCTTGTGGATGTGAATTGGTTATCTACACCCCAGGATTTTCATTTGGTTGACATTGATGGGACTCTGGACCTTAAATTAACCGAAGGACGATTTCATCGTGAAGCAACCGCCGGTGATGGCTTGTTACGATTGATGTCAATTTTAAATTTCGACTCTCTTGCTCGTCGATTGCGATTGGACTTCACAGATTTATATAAAACAGGTTTGGCATACGATCAAATTTCTGGCAAAGTCAGATTCGAGCGCGGCAAGATGAGTTTTATTGATCCATTGGTGGTGCGAAGTCCTTCGAGTGACTTGCAAATGGCCGGCTCATTTAATCTCAGGGAAGAAACAGTTAATACGCGCATTGTCGCCAATTTACCTGTTGCCGGAAATCTGACTTTTTATGCGGCACTGGCAACCGGATTGCCCGCAGCAGCAGGTGTTTATCTGGTGAGTAAAATTTTTAAAAAGCAGGTCAGTCAGGTAGCCAGCATTAGCTACACTATGTCAGGCTCTTGGGAGAAACCAAAATTGCGTTTTGATCGATTATTTGAAAGTGAAGACAGTTTGCGTGAAAGCGTTAAGCAAAATGAAAATGATCAAACCCCAAAAAAATCTACACCTTCAGGTATATTGGAATCCAATCCCGACTTACAATTTCAACCTAAATAATTCAGGAGTCTAGTTATGAATGATCAGTACAGACCAAAACCTTCATCGGGAAATTTAATTATCTGGATATTACTGGCTCTTGCGTTAGCAGCCTTGGCTTATTTTTTATTTAAACCGGATAACAGCATTCCCGAACCGAAAGTTACAAAACCCGTTCAGCCTCTCGTGAAGGAAGAACCTAAAGCTGTAGAAACACCACTGGTCGAATTTGAAGCGCCACAAACTGTCGCAGAAGTTGAACCTCTGCCGGAACTTAATAACAGTCATGAAACTTTACTAAATAATTTAAAATCCTTGGGCTCTGAAAACTTGTTAAGCCTGTTGGTACCACAAGAATTGATTCGTAAATTTGTTTTGGCTGTTAATGGGATTCAGGAAGGCAAAGTGGTTTATGAATACCGCCCGGTTGTATCACCTGCACCACCATTTATTATCGAATCATTTAATGTAGTGGTAGATGGTATTGAAGTGACCCAGGAAAGAATTTCCAACAAAAATTTTGCGCGTTACCAACCCTATGTACATGCTTTGGCTTTACTCGACACTGATGCCACAGTGAATTTATATAAGCGTTACTATCCGCTGCTCGAAGAAGCTTTTCGTGAATTAGGATTAAAGAAAAAGAATTTTCATTCAGTAATGATTGGTGCCATCGATAATATTCTGGCCGCACCTGATGTGCAGGGAGATTTGCTTTTGTTGCGTCCAAAAGTATTTTATCAATATGCTGATCCTGCATTGGAAAAGTTGCCACAAACCCATAGATTAATGTTACGCATGGGGCCAGAAAATGCCCGTGGTGTTAAAGCCAGTTTACGTCAACTGCGAGCAAGATTGATTAATGTGAATTGATGTTTGATGTAGGGCGGGTCAAGATCCGCGTTTGAGATTCTCGCAAGTGCACGCGGGTCTCGACCCGCCCTACAAAATCACTCCGGTTAGGGGTGAGGGAGATTTTGAATTTGCTTGTCTTGTAATCGACTGAATAAAACCAGCGCACACACCGCACCAATCAACGCCAGAAACATATCCGATTGAGCGTCCCATTCATCACCTTGAGTTCCTAAAAATTCTTCTGCGCCTTGCCCCATTGATATGGCTGCTGCCCACTCCAATAATTCATAAGTTGCGCTGATTGCCAGCACAATACAAATCACAATAAATATCAACATTTTACCTTTTTGCAAAATTTCATTGCGCAATAAAATTTCCCGTGCAATTAATACCGGTGCAAAACCCTGGAAGAAATGCCCCAGTTTGTCGTAAGGGTTTCGTGCTAATTCAAACCAATCTTGCACAACAAACCCGACAGGTACTCTCGCATAAGTGTATGTGCCGCCCACAATTAAAATCAAAGCATGTAAAAAAATACACCAATAAACCAAATGCGAAAATTGAAATCGATGATAAGTGAACCAGAGCAGCGGTGCCGCAATTAATACCGGTGCCACTTCCATAATCCAGGTTGCGCGGTCATAAGGTTTTATACCGGAAAGGATTAACGTGATCATGGTGAGTATCAACATGAGTAGATGGCGTTGATTTAGTGATAATAATTTCATCTGGTCTCCAATTTTTTTATCCGGTCC
>CAZICR010000052.1:0-11968 GCA_964537795.1 uncultured Cellvibrionaceae bacterium
CCTAGTCTGACTATGAGGCACAATGGGTGCTCTATTTAAAGAGGCGTTTATATGAAATCGTCCATCAAGTGTGTACTAACTCTTTCCTTACTAATTCCTATGGTTGGTTGCTCAACATCCCAAGCTGAACCGCAAAGCAGGGCTTATGAAGCTGGCCAACCTGTTGCATTTAGCCAGCAACAGCTCGATTCGTTATTGGCGCCAATAGCGCTTTACCCTGACAGTCTGCTGTCGCATGTGTTGATAGCATCAACCTATCCATTGGAAGTTGTGGACGCTGATCGCTGGATACAAAACAACAGCCGCCTGAGTGGTGATGCTGCCGTAAACGCGGCAGACAGCAAAGATTGGGATCCCAGTGTAAAAGCGCTTGTTGCTTTCCCCGACGTACTGAAACGAATGAGCGAAGATTTAAATTGGACACAACAACTGGGTGATGCGTTTCTGGAAGATGAAGGACGCGTCATGGATACCATCCAAAATCTTCGCGATAAAGCCTATGCAGCTGGAAACCTGCAAAACACCGATCATGTAAAAGTTGTCCGGGAAGACCGGGTTATTATGATTGAACCTGCGGTTGAGCGTGTGGTTTATGTCCCGGTTTACGATACCCGCGTGGTTTATGGTCCCTGGTGGTGGGCAGATTATCCTCCCGTTTATTGGCACAGATATTCAAACCAGGTTTATTTCTCCGGCAGTTTTTACTGGGGTCCCCGTGTTTACATAGGCCCAAGCTTCCATTTCAGCAGCTGTCACTGGCGCAATCGTCGCGTGGTAGTGATAGATCATCACCATCACAGAGATTATTACCATCATCGACATGCTTACACTGGCAGACACCTTGCTCATTATGAAGGTGCAAGGCATTGGAACCACAACCCGGTGCATCGCCGTGGTGTCGCTTATTACAACGAACCTGTACGCAATCGATTCCAGAGTAATCGGGAGCCTAGACGTAATAGCTGGGATGAACGCCAACAAGCTCGAGACAGAGCTGGTGTTTACAGCAAGAACCCGGATCGTGAACGCCAGGCAAACCGATTTAATAACCGTGATTCCCGAAGCAATGATGCGTCTGGTATCAACAGGGGGAATGATCCTAGAGATAACTCAGCGAGAAATAATTCTGTGAGAAATAACCAATCTCCTGCAGAGAATCGTCAACAAGTATTTGAAAACAGATCGGAAGCTCTGCGCGCGCGTATGGCTGAACGCCAAAATCAACATAGAGACTCTGCAACAACAGGCAGAAATATCCGCACTGAAAATGCATCACAGGTTGATCGTAACAATCGCTGGAGTACTGGTCGAGAGGTTCAATCAAACCAAAGCAATGCTCGACAAAATAATTCACCCAGTCGCTTTGAAACTCGACAACAAGCGCCACAGATTGTCAGAGAGTCATCGACACAAGTTATCAGAGAACCTTCAACACAAAATAATTCACGTTTTACACGCCGTGAATCGACTGATAGTCGCCAACAGAATACTGAGGCACCACGCCACATTATTCGCAACAATGATTCAATCACTCGTAACGATTCAAACAACCATCGCTTTGAGCGACCACAACGGGAAGCACGCATGGAGCAGCGAAATGAACCAAGAATGGAAACAAGACGTAGTGGTTCAGAGGAAGGTGGACGCAGAGTTAATCGCGAATAAAGTCTAATTTACACAAGATGCTGGCAGAATTATGGTTAGCATCTTGTGTTTAAAAAACTCAAATCTAAGCTGCACGCCTTAACAACAGAAATCCGATCAAAACACATAAGATTATCGGAATTAATACAGCGACCAAAGGTGAAAATCCAAACACAAGGCTTGAAGGTCCGAGCAGTTTTTGCAGCAATAGAAAGACCACACCGATCACAACACCGGAAAAAATTCTCTGACTCATGGTAACACTGCGCAATGGGCCAAAAATAAATGATATGGCGATTAATACCAGACTGGCAATTGCCAAGGGTTGCAAACATTTTTGCCAAAACGCGATACTGTAACTGGAGGCTGTCAGCTGCTGCTGTTCAAGATAATTAACGTAATAATGCAAGTCCCGCATAGACAATTCATCAGGCTCGGAAGCTAGAATATTAAACAATTGCGGTGTCATATTAGTTTCCCAATTACGCGATTCTATATGGCTATGATTCAAACCATTCTCGTCCACTTGCGATACCAAAATATTATGTTCTGTCCATTTTCCCTCGTCATAATTTGCGGTTTCCGTATAACTCGCAGAGACCAATTGATGTTGCTCGTCGAATTGGTATCGAGTAATCCCCTGCAATATGCCGTTGGGCTTGACTGCTTCAACATACATAAAATTTCCGGATTCACGACTCCAGACCTTTTCAGGTAAGGGTTTTACCCAATTGTGACGCAAAAAATCTTTACGGGCTTCGGCCATTCTCTCAGCATAAGGTGCAGCAAACTCACCAATTAATAATGCAACGAAAATAAACAGCATCGCCGGTCGCAATGCCATCCAGACAATGCGCGCAACTGAAACCCCTGCCGACCGGATAATCACCAGCTCGCTGGTACTCGCCAATAACCCCAAGCCAGCCAGCACACCAATTAAACAAGAGTAAGGGATAAAATCATAAATATGGCCAGGCATTAACAATGCCATATAAATAACAGCTTCCATAATTGTGTAAGTGTCGTTGACATTTTTTAATTGGCCAATCAAACCAAATACAAAATCCAGTGAACTAATCACCAACAAGGTTGCAATAATAGCCATGAAAACAGTGCGCGATACATAACGGGTAATCTTATGCATAAGCAGCACTCCGTGTGAAAGAAAATATCGAAGATATCTTCCGCCAATTAAAAATAATTAACGCAATCAATAAAAAAATCAAATGGATAATCCAAAGCCCCAAATCAGGATCCAACTTTCCTTTCATCATTTTACTGTTAGCGTTAAGTAAAAAAGTCAGATAGAAAACATAAATCAAAATCGCCGGTAGCATTTTAAAATAACGGCCCTGACGTGGATTGGTTTTACTCAGCGGCACTGCCAGCAGGGTTGCAATAAATACCATCAATGGCATAGCAATTCGCCATTGTAATGCCGCCTGATTTTCCAGAGATTGAACCGCGAGCAATTCACTGGTAGGTTTTGCATCCGATTCAAATTCCAGATCAGCAATACTGGCTGCCGGTGGCAGGTATCGCCCCCACTCACTGAATCCGGTAATTTTAAAATCACTGGTGCCAGGACGCCCTTCGTATCGATAGCCTCTCTGTAAAATTAAATATCGCTGATCATATTCTTCTTTCAATTTTTGTTGCCCGGAATCCGCGATGACGACAACAGATTTATCAGGGCCTTCCTGTTGCGCAACAAATACTTTTTGCAGTTGGCTGCTATCCGTCACATTTTCAACATAGGTCATAACCCTTCCTTGGGCAATCGCCTGGAAACGCCCTTCTTGCAAACTTTCAAATTCACTGCGATTACGCTGTTCTGCCAGTGTTCTTTCAGTTAAGGATGCCCCCAAAGGACTTAACCAAAAACTGAATAAACCAACCATTATTGCTATGACTGCTGCCGGGATCAGTGTCATCACAAACAATTGAAATTGACTCATACCACAAGCCGACAAAACCACCATTTCGCTTTCAATATACATTCGCCCGTAAACCAAAAGTATCGCGAGATAAAATCCAAGGGGCAATATCAGCTCAAGCAAATGCGGCATACGAAACAAAATGATTGAAAAAAGTGCATCAACGGCGAGTCGACCTTGCGCAGCATCATCCAAAAAACGACTAAAGGTCGATGATAAAAAAATAATCAGAAGAATAGCGCTAACAGCCAGGCTGGTATAAAGAAGATCACGACTGAGGTAACGAAAAATAATCAAGGATGATGTCCTGTAGTCTCAATTCAAAGGCTATTGGCAAGGGTGCAAATACTAGTGCATTCAGACCACAGGAACAATAAAAGTTCTAAAAAGAAAAACCCAGGGTCACCGCATATTCAGTCTGTGGATATTCAGGAAGATCCTCATAATCACTGGCGGTAACTCGCAAGGTCGTGGCATCTGTAATTGCCCAATCGAAATAAGTCGAAAAATATTTCACATCAGAACCCTCTTTCAAGTAAGCCTGTTCAAACTGATAGTCCAGCCCCCAGGTCACAGCACCCCAAAACAAATAGGCAATACCCGCACTTATAGTTGAATAATCGTCAATCTCGTAAGTTGAATCTGTCGCCGACACACTTATAAATGAAGTATCCAGATGATTCGACCATTTTTCACCCTGATAACCAATTCCCAGCATAATACTGGTATCACGCGAACCGCTGCCGATACCTTTTTCAACATCACCATTATCCGTTTTATATTCAAGACCAAAAGCAGTCCACCAGTTCTCGGCTGAACTCCACTGCCACACATAATTTGCAGACAAACTTATATCACCTACACCGGACTGTGATTCTTCCAATTCATCCAATGCATCATTGATTTGATCGCAACGAGCAATCTGCTCTTCAGTAATACGTCCACGATTAATCAATCGCTGAATCACCAAAGGCGATGCACCAGCGATTTGAGAACAAAAACTAACAATACGCGGAGCGCTGCCATTAATAAAATAATCGCCGTCTATTTTCATCCATGGCAAATTAGCGGAAAAAATCCAATTACCGGTTTGATAATAAGGACTGAAATTCAAATTTTGCATATCTGCACTCACCAGTTCGTATTCCTGATGTTGCGTACTAAAAGATAAATCAGCGCCCCAGTTTTTTTCTTCTTGTGCAAAACTATTGAACGAGCAGATTGCAGTTAATAAACTGATTGAAATTGTTTTTAACATTTTCTATTTCTCCGAAGTTCTCACCCCACCCTAACCCTCCCCTTGGCAAGGGGAGGGAACAGACCCACGCCAGAACCAATTTTACACTCTGCATCAAGCAGGGAGTAAAGTCCCTCCCCCTTGCCAAGGGGAGGCTAGGAGGGGGTGATTTATTTTTTATTGCCTGCGTTTTCTCATCATTCGCTCACGCATTTTTTTACGTTGTTCAGGCGTCATATTGCGAAATTTTTCACGCGCCTGTTTACGCTCTTCCGGTGTCATGGATTGCCATTTTTCGCGAAGAGCCTGACGCTCTTCTTCCGGTAAATTTTTAAACCAATCCAAACGTTTACGCACTACTGCTTTTTCTTCCGGCGACAATTTTTGATAGTTCTTAAACATTTCTCGTAATTCTGCTTTACGCTCAGGCGGCAATGATTGCCAACGATTAAATCGCGCTTTCAGATTGGCTCTTTCTTCCGGAGTCATAGCAGCGAAACGGTCAGCTTGTGCACGCATACGTTCACGGGCTTTAGGTGGCAAGCTATCCCAATTTTTTTTCATTTGCGACAACCATTCCTGTTGTGCAGGCGTTAGCTGATCCCAACTCAGTTCATCAGCCGCCATCAGGGGGAAACAAACTACAACTAACATAAACAGGATTAACTTTTTCATAAGGACTCCTCATTACCTTCCGGCAATTTTTCTGCTGTTGCAGAATGCTTCACTGTTGAGCGCGCATCGATATTTTGCGTATTCACTTTGTTGATACCCATTAAATCTTCCGGGTCAATTAAGTCTTCATCTTCCGAAAATTCAGCCATATATAGCCAAAACTCTTCACTGGGAACATCTTCTTTCACAACAGAAACTGTTTTTTCTATTTGTGGATTAGCCAATGTAAATCCGGAAATAATCATACATTGAGTTAACAATAATCCAGAAAACCATTTTCGGCGATTCTGAATAAACAAATTCTTGATAAACATTTATTCATCTCCAAGGGCGTATGCAATGTCCATATCCGCCAACCAATCAGGATCCACCTCTGTATAAAGTGCAAAGTCCGTACTGAAATCCTGAGAAGTATTTTTTTGCATGTTGGGAATAAGGACCACCAACATAAAACTCGCCGCCAGTGCAAAGCCTAAACCAATCGAGGTTATTTTTTTGTTTCTCCATAAGGTATGCACAGATAAAGCAGCAGTATTGTTTTGTGCAATATGATTGACATCGACTGCTGTTTCTTCTTGAGCAACTTGTAACACCCGACGACGAATTGATAACAACTCGTTTTGCGTTTGTTCATCGATCAGATCCAAACTTTTATTCAATGATTGATTAAAAGCCTGATCAATCGATTGAGTGGTTTTTTCGTTGTTCATGTTTTGCCTCTTTGCTTTTAGCATCTACCCTCACCCTAGCCCTCTCCCAGAGGGAGAGGGAACGAACTCCCTACTTTTTAATTCGCAGTTCAATCAAATCCCCTCTCCCTTCGGGAGAGGGTTGACGACTCTCCCAACAATTCCTGCAACCTCTGCATCGCGCGAAAATAATGTGTCTTCACACTCCCCTCTGTACACTCCATCACTTGCGCCGTTTGTGCAACATCGAAACCTTCCCAAGCTCGCAATAAAAATGCTTGTCGTTGTCGCAAAGGTAACAGATCCACTGCTTTAACGACTCGCTCAATATTTTGAGCGCGCGCAATTAGTTCTGCTGGATTCCATTCATGATCTTCCGCCGCGATTTGAAGCATTTCATCCGTGGCATTTTCATCATCTATGTCACTTGTGGTCGATTGCCAGAAAAAGCGTTTTTGTTTTTGCTGTGACCTGTGCCAATCCATAATTCGATTTTGCAAAATCCGATGAAACAATAAAGGCCAGTCCTGTGCAGCTTTGTTTCGATAATATTGCACCAATTGCATCATGGCGTCCTGCACTATATCCAAAGCATCCTGCGACTTTTTGGTAGTGAATAATGCAGTGCGATAAGCGCGTTGTTCGACACTCGCAAGGAAAGCGTCAAGCTGGCTTAATGGTTCGCACTGATTATTCAAATTCATTCTCGCAAAAAAATATTTATCGTAGGATGCCGTGGAGCGAAGCGATACGCATCATGTTTGATCCCGAAACTCGGCGATGCGTATCGCTTCGCTCCACAGCATCCTACAGTTAAACAATTAATTCTTTTTCTCAGGTAAAGGACGTACTACGACTTTATCTTTGGTTTCACCTGCCGGGTTGGTCACCGAAATATTTTTAGTCACAGTACCTGCTTGTTTATCAATCGTCGCATCAACAGACCGAGTGGTTGTTTCTCCCTTGCTATTGGTGCGAGTTGCATCACGACTGTAACCATCTTCGGTTTTTTGCGTCACACGCTGACCGGAATATTGACCACCATTATAGTTGGTGCCACTCACTGTACGAGTACGGGTTTTATTTTCCTTGTCATTGACCACACTGGTATGACGAGTCGCCGTTTGCCCCTTGGCATTGGTTTTGGTCATATCACGTTCGAATCCATTTTCGGTTCTTACCTGATCCACATGACGAGTAACAGGTGGTTTGTGATGAGCCTTGGCTCTTTTGTGTGGCCTGTCTGCATCAGCAAAAGCGCTGCTAGCGATTAAACTCAATGTAGCAATACTGGTGATAATTAACTTTTTCATAATAGCTCCGACTCTTGTCTGGAAAATTGGATTGGGTTTTCGCGCGCTTGGTGGGTATAACGTAGTAGCCGGTAATTGGTTGACATTATGTGAAAAAATATTCTGGGGATTTTAAATCTTCTGGTTTATCATGCAGTTACCCGTAATAATCAGCAGGCATAATAATTCACATGGAGTCCAGAATGAGTAGATTTAACTTACCGCTGTTTCTCACATTTCTGTTTTTATCAACATTAGCATCTGCGCAAAACTACCCCGAGCAAGATTCCAGGTTTGTAAATGATTTTGCCAATATCCTTGACGATCAGGCAGAACAACGAATTACCGAAGCCATATCTGAATTAAAACAATCCCGCGATGTGGAAATGAAACTGGTCACCATAAACTCCATTGCTGACTATGGATTTGATGGTGAAATTGAACCCTTTGCGACAGGCTTATTTAATTTTTGGGGTATAGGTGATGCCACCCGCAATGATGGGATACTCATATTGATTGCGACTAAAGACAGGGCTATGCGCATAGAACTAGGAGCTGGCTACCCAAAACATCTCGATCGAACAGCAAAAACCATTATTGATGAAATTATGATCCCGCAATTTAAAAATGGGAACTATGTCAGTGGTATTGAAAAAGGTGTGTATGAAGCATCACATTTAATGCGGCTGGATGCCTCCAAAAGCGAATCCGATTACTTCTACGACAGTAACCCAAAAGCTCAACATCCATTTGTCATCATTCTTGTATGGGCTTTAGGAATTCTGGCGTCCATTTTTGGAATATTTCGATTCAACAAATGGCGTCGCCTGCGTCCCCGCGAATGCCCAAAGTGCAAGGGGATCATGGAGCTATTGCCGGAAGATCGGGAAGATGCTCACCTTTCAGCCGGACAGCAAACTGAAGAGCGCCTGGATTCGATTGAATACGATGTCTGGTACTGCTACGCGGATGAAACAGTGCAAGTCTGCGATTACCAACAATGGTTTAGCGGTTATTGCAAATGTAAATTTTGCGGTAACAAAACCTTGGGCTCCAACTCCGTAACGATCAAACGCGCCACCGAATACGATACCGGCACGTCCCTTGTTACCTTTAACTGTGAACACTGTAAAGAAAACTGGACCGAGCTACACACTATTCCCATGGTGACAAAATCCAGTTCTTCAGGTTCATCTGGATCTTCTGGTGGAAGCTCTTCCGGTGGTGGCGCATCAGGACGATGGTGATCAAAACCGGTCTACAATAACACTACCCTTGGCATTCGTAGCCAGCACTCCAAACAGAAAATTTGTGTTTAAATTGCTGGCGGTTAGGCTTACACCGCTCATAACAATTAAGGACCTTGATATGCCCTCTTCTATTTTTCGTTTTGTTGGTGCAATTCCTTTTTTAATTGCTGTTTTCCTCAATGCGTTTGTGGACCTTGGACACAAAATCATTATTCAAAATACGGTTTTCAAGCTCTATGACGGCCCTGAACAAATTTTGTTAACGGCTATAGTCAACGCCATGATGCTGATTCCGTTTATTTTGTTACTCAGCCCCGCTGGATTTATGTCAGACGTAATGCGCAAAACCAAAGTCATGCGCATGATGGCTTGGGCAGCGGTGATACTCACTTCACTCATCACTCTTTTTTATCATCTAGGATTATTCTGGTTTGCATTTGCGATGACATTATTACTCGCCGCACAAGCTGCTATTTACTCACCTGCAAAATTTGGTTACATCAAAGATTTATTTGGCAAGGAAAGATTGGCGCAAGGTAATGGCGCTGTAGGTGCAATATCCATGATTGCGATTTTGATGGGCATAGGAATCTTTTCGATATTTTTTGAACTTTCGTATCCAGCAGCTGCATTAAACGAAACCGATGTGATTCGCGCTATGGCGCCTTTGGGTTGGCTGTTAATCTTAGGTAGTGTGATTGAAGTGTTTATGATTTATCGTTTACCCCAATCAGTAGAAGCAGAACCCAAACCACAACAATTTTCTACCAAGGCTTATTTCACCGGAAAATTATTTGCGGAAGACATGGCACCGGTTTTACGTCGCCGTGTAATTCGTTTATCGGTTGTGGGTCTGGCAATTTTCTGGGGCGTAGGCCAAGTGATGCTCGCTGCATTCCCGGCATTTATTAAAGAAGAATTGGCGATGGACAATGCCATGGTAGTGCAAGGTATTTTAGCTTGCAGCGGGATCGGTATCGCAATCGGTTCGATTTTCGCGGGACGTTTTTCCAAAAACTATATTGAAACAGGTTTGTTACCCATTGGCGCATTGGGTTTTGCATTAGGTTTAATCTGTTTACCTTTTTTACATTCCACTCATGCATTCATCGCAGCATTTTTATTTATCGGATTCTGCGGTGGTATTTTTACTGTACCACTCAATGCACTGATTCAATTTCACGCTAACGAAAATGAATTGGGTCGCACACTGGCAGCCAATAACTGGGTGCAAAACGTCACCATGCTGACTTTTTTAGGCATGACCGTAGGTTTTGCTTATGCAGGCTTCTCCAGTAAAACTTTATTACAAATAATTGCAGCAATTGCATTTATCGGCTGCTGTTATTGTATTTATGAATTACCACAAAGTATGGTGCGTTTTGTTTTCTCATTTATGTTTTCGCAACGTTACCGCGTGTTGGTACAAGGCATGAAAAATATTCCATCCAAGGGTGGTGTATTAATGTTGGGCAATCATGTGAGCTGGATCGACTGGGCGATTTTACAATTAGCCAGCCCACGTCCTGTAAGATTTGTGATGTTGCGTAGCATTTATGATCGTTGGTATTTGCGATGGTTTTTGGATTTATTCGGTTGTATTCCGATTGAATCCGGTGCGCAAAGCCGCAAAGCATTGGATGCAGTTTCTGAAAGCTTAAATAAAGGCGATGTGGTTTGTTTGTTCCCTGAAGGTGCTATCAGTCGCACTGGTCATTTGGGTGAATTCCGTCGCGGTTATGAACGCGCCTGTGAAAATGCCAACGACGATGTAGTGATTGTACCTTTCTATTTGCGTGGATTATGGGGCAGCCAATTTTCTCGTTCATCACGTCGATTGAAAACACAAAATCGTCCATTGATAAAACGGGATTTGATTATCGCGTTTGGTCAACCACTCAATAAAAACACCAAAGCCGATTTATTAAAACGTCGTGTGTTAGATTTATCGATTCAATCCTGGCAGGAATATATCGATGGTTTGCCCAGTATCGGCAAGCAATGGATTGATACCGCCAAACGTGTTGGCAATAAATTGGCGATTATTGATACTCTGGGAACAGAGCTGTCTGCACATCGTGCACTGGCTGGTGCCAGCGCTATGGCATCGCGTATTGCCAAATTACCTGAAGAAAATATTGGGGTGTTATTACCTACCAGCGCAGCGGGTGTTATTACCAATATGGCGGTAACGCTGAGCGGAAAAACGCTGATCAATTTAAATTACACCGCTAACGAAGCAGGTTTCTTGTCAGCAATAGAACAAGCAAAAATAAAAACCGTTTTCACATCCGCACGTTTTATTAAAAAGCTGGAAGGTAAAGGCATTAATCTGGGCAACTTGTTGCAACAAGTGAATGTGATTGACCTTGAAGATTTCGCCAAACAAATTTCCACCGCCGAAAAAATATTTCGCTTGTTGACAATCAAATTGTTACCTGCGTTTTTACTGAAAGCCTTATTCACTCATGGCAAACAAAGTCCAGATAATACCGCCGTTATTTTATTTTCCAGCGGCAGTGAAGGCATTCCCAAAGGTGTACAAATCAGTCATCGCAATATTGGCGCTAACATCAAACAAATTCGCGATGTATTAAATATCGAAGAAAAAGATGTCGTCATGGCAAATTTACCTTTGTTCCATGCATTTGGTTTAACCGTAACCCAATTTATGCCACTGCTTGAAGGTGTACCTATGGTGACACACGCTGACCCAACCGATGCACTCGGCAGCGCAAAAGCCATAGCCACTTACAATGCAACCGTTTTATTCGGCACCTCCACTTTCTTGCGTTTATATTCACGCAACCACAAAGTGCATCCACTGATGTTGAAATCACTTCGTTTAGTGGTTGCAGGTGCAGAAAAATTACAGGAAGAAGTCCGCACTGCATTTAATTTGAAATTTAATTTACCAATTTATGAAGGTTATGGCGCAACCGAAACCACTCCGGTTGCCAGTGTCAATTTACCTGACAAAATTGAAACCCAATATTGGTCTGTACAATTGGGCAATAAACAAGGCTCTGTCGGTATGCCACTACCGGGTTCAAGCTGTCGTATTGTTGACCCGGTGACTTTCGAAGAATTACCAACAGGTGAAGCCGGTATGATTTTAATCGGCGGCGCACAAGTGATGCTTGGCTACTTAAACAATCCCGAAAAAACCGCCAGCGCCATAAAAGAAATCAATGGCATGCGTTGGTATGTCACTGGCGACAAAGGTGTCATAGACGAAGACGGA
>CAZICR010000053.1:0-11952 GCA_964537795.1 uncultured Cellvibrionaceae bacterium
CATGTCACGACAATTTGGTGATTATTTTGCCGTGAATAATGTTGATCTCAAAGTGCCTAAAGGTTGCATCTACGGATTTCTTGGTCCGAATGGATGCGGAAAATCAACCTCTATTCGCATGCTTACCGGTTTACTCACGCCCACAAAAGGAAAAATAAAAGTGTTGGACTGTGAGTTGCCGCAGGATGCAGAAAAACTTCGCAGCCAAATCGGCTATATGACCCAGAAATTTTCTCTCTATGAAAATCTTACTCTAATCGAAAACCTACAATTCGTGTCAAAAATATACAGTTTGGAAAAACACTCTGCGAAACATCGAATCGAAGAACTCTTATCGCTGTATCACTTAACTGACAAAAAAAAGGTAATGGCCGGCTCATTGAGTGGCGGGCAAAAACAACGACTTGCTCTTGCTGCTGCCACTTTGCACAAACCTTCTTTATTATTTTTGGATGAACCCACTTCTGCTGTCGATCCGGAAAATCGTCGCGAATTTTGGGAAAGATTATTTGATTTGAGTGATGCAGGCACCAGCATTTTAGTTTCCACACATTATATGGATGAAGCCGAACGTTGCCATCGCATTGCGATTTTGGAAACCGGTGAAAAGCGGGCAGATGGTAGCCCGGATGAATTGATGCAACAAATGCATGCTGATGTGGTTGAAATTGACGGAAAGGATCTGCGTAATGTTAAGCGTATTTTATTGGAACAGCCCAATGTTCTTTCAGCTGCGCAGATTGGTTTGCGTTTGCGTGTGTTGATTAAAAAGGACAGCTTGGCGCAATTGGAATCCACCAAAGTTTCACATCAATTGCAGATTAATTACGCCATTGTCAGACCCAGCTTGGAAGATGTTTTTGTCGCCAATACAGGAGCCGTCTATGCTCAGCATCACTAGAATTGGCGCAATTGTTTTTAAAGAACTAAAACAATTATCACGAGATAGAATTACGTTTGGCATGATTGTGATGATTCCGCTGGTGCAATTAATTTTATTTGGTTACGCCATCAATACTGATGTTCGCCATGTGCCCGCTGGCTTGGTGGATGACAGTCGCAGCAGTTTGGCGAGGCAATTGGTTCAGGATCTTGAAGCCTCGCAAGTTGTCGAATTTCAGTATTTTTTTCCGTCATTGTCTGAAGCAGAAGCCGCAATTACACAAGGAAAAGTTAGTGCTGTTTTATATTTGCCGGATGACTTTAATCGCCGCGTGATTGAAAAAGAACGCGACCCCACTGCCAGGCCAGTTGCACAGTGGATCACCGATGCCTCTGATCCCATGCTAACCAATGCGATTAAAGGTTTGCGGCAAATGCCCATCAGTATTCGCGGTGTACCTGTGAATGCGGCTCCCACCTCGGTGTATGAGGTTGTGAGTTATTTTAATCCCGAGCAACGCAGTGCTGTAAATATAGTACCCGGACTAATTGCCATCATTCTTACTATGACGATGATTTTATTTACATCAGCCGCCATCGTTCGCGAACGAGAGCAAGGTAATATGGAATTTCTCATCACCACACCGGTTAGACCTTTGGAGTTGATGCTCGGAAAAATCTTGCCCTACATTTTTATTGGTTTTTTTCAGATGGGCATTATTTTGTCGCTCGGCCACGTTTTTTTTGCTGTGCCACTTCCGGGTGATGTTATTTCGTTATTAGTGGTGACTTTGTGTTTTATTCTTGCCAGTCTTGCCTTGGGATTATTAATTTCAACTAAGGCAAAAACTCAACTGCAAGCCATGCAAATGACTGTTTTTATTTTGCTACCTTCGATTTTATTATCCGGATTCATTTTTCCCTATGCTGCCATGCCAAAACCGGCACAATGGATTGCCGAAGTCTTACCTGCCACTCACTTTGTGCGCATGATTCGTGGCGTTGTGTTACGTGATGCGCACTGGACAGATTTAGGGGGTGATATTTTCTGTTTATTGTTATTTGCTGCTCTGGGCATACTGATTGCAACATTAAACTTCAAAAAACGATTGGATTAATAAAATAAAAAGGCAGCTAACTGCTGCCTTTTTTATTAATCACATGGTCATTGTCCTTTCACCTCTTGTCCTTTCACCTCATTTTTATTCCTTAACTTAATCTTTAGACTAATCACTCACCGATCAACTGCACCGCATCGATTTCATTCCATCCAGCCACTGCATTGGTTGCCAAGGTAATTTTTACTTTTTGAGTTTTGTATTCAGTTTTTTCGACTGTAACATTCAACCAAGCAATTTCGTTTGCAGGATAGCTAGTCATATCAGGGCCCTGCCAAATATTATGTGCAGTGCCTGACTCATCAAATAATTCCACTTTAATAATGGCGCCAGGGTTAAATGTTTGGCGAATACGAACTTCAGTTGCATTTACCAGTTTTGCAAAATCCAATTCGATCCATTCAATTCCTGCATCGGATTCTTTAGTGGCCCATGAATTGGAATCATCACTATGATAGTTAACATTAGGGATGCCGGTTGCCTGCATGGGGTGATAACCTGACTGCGGATCATCCAGATTGCTGGCATAGCTTGTACTCGCTTTTGCACTCACCGCCCATTGGCCTTTCGGATCATTTTTAATTTCATCTTCTTTCAACGCAAATTCCATTGCTTTGCGTTTTTTGGTAACTTCCGGATCTTCGACAGCAGCTTCGACTTGTGGTTGAGTGGTGTTATCCGTTTCCGCCACAACTGATGAAGCCTGTGCGGTGTCCTTGGATGCATCTTCAGCACTCGTTTCATTTTTTTTACTACAACCGGTAATGCAGAGACCTGATAAAAGAATAACAAGCAAGAAATGACGATTTAACATAGCGAACTCCTTTGTTGATTGAGGGGTTTAATTTACCATGAGCAGACGACACATCTGCATTATTCCAAATTTTTTGAGATTATCATGTTAAAAGTTGCACTCTGTTCTTACGGCATGTCAGGCAAGGTATTTCATGCGCCATTAATTACTGCCGAACCCGGTATACAACTGCACAGCATTTTGCAGCGTAATAATGAATCGGCGCTGAATGATTACCCACAAGTATCTATTGTAAAAAGTTTTGATGACATTTTACAAAATCAGGATATTGATTTGGTTGTAGTCAACACCCCCAACGAATTCCATTACCCTATGGCAAAAGCGGTATTGGAAGCCGGTAAACATTTGGTTCTCGAAAAACCATTTGTGATTAATTTGCACGAGGGTAAAGAGTTAATAACACTCGCCGATCAACAGAAAAAATGCCTTGCAGTTTTTCAGAATAAACGTTTGGAAACGGATCATTTAACGGTTGAAAAAATTATTCAATCGCAGCAACTGGGAAGAATTGTCGAAGTGGAATGGCATTATGATCGTTATCGCAACACTGTCACACACAAACAATGGAAGGAAGATAATTTGCCCGGCGCAGGCACCTGGTTTGATTTGGGTGTGCATATGGTGGATTCAGTTTTATGTTTGTTTGGTCGCCCGCAAGCAATACAAGCCGATATGCGCAGCTTGCGCCGTGAAGATGGCGCCACAGACTATTTTAATGTCTGCTTGCATTATGCAGATATGCGCGTGCTATTGCGATCCAATACCTTTGTCAGCGCCAAAGGTGCAACTGTAAGCCTGCATGGTGATAAAGGCTCTTTTCTGAAATTCGGCCAGGATGTACAGGAACAACAAATGATGAAGGGTGTTTTACCGGGTCATTCGCAATGGGCAAAGCATGAAGACGAAAACTATGGACTATTGCGTTTACAAACGCCACAAGGTGTGAAAGCTGAACGAGTCGAAAGCGAAACGGGTTGTTACGAAGATTTTTATCGCAATATTGTCCGGCATATTTCTGATCAAGAACCATTGCGTTTCACCGCACAACAGGCATTATTAGCAGTTGAAGTTCTGCTTGCAGCAGAAGAAAGTCATAAAGCACAAAGAACCGTTACCTTTTAATTGCACTTTTTAATTGATCTTTTTTAGGAATTTACCGTGGCTCAAACTCAGGATTACGTAAAGTGGTTTCGTCACTCAACACCTTACATTAATCGACACAGTGACAAAACTTTTGTGGTGATGCTCCCTGGCGAAGCCATCACCCACGCCAATTTCCATAACATAGTGCACGACATTGCGCTGCTCTGCAGTCTCGATGTCAAACTGGTGTTGGTGCATGGTGCGCGCCCACAAATCGATGAACGTTTGCAATTGGCTGACACCTACAGTCATTTTCATAAAAGAATGCGTATCACCGATAGCGAAAGTTTACCGCTGGTGATTGAAGCGATTGGTACCGCGCGCACAACCTTGGAAGCAGCACTTTCAACCGGCTTACCCAATTCGCCAATGCACGACGCTGACATGCAAGTCATCAGCGGCAACTTTGTTGTGGCCATGCCTTATGGTGTTATCGATGGAATTGATTTTCAACACACAGGCAAAGTGCGAAAAGTAAATACTCAATCATTAAAAAATGTATTGGATACAGGTGCGGTGGTCTTGGTCTCCCCAATCGGTTATTCACCAACAGGTGAAATTTTTAATTTATCTTTCAGTGAAGTGGCCACTCATATAGCCAGTGCATTGAAAGCCGACAAGTTATTAGCCTTTATTGAAGGCGAAGGCATAAAAGATTCCGACGATAATTTAATTCGTCAATTATCAATTAGCGAATGCAAAGATTATCTCGCCAATCGCGGCGAAAAAATGCAACACGACGAACAACAAGCATTAAGTGCTTGTTATCTGAGTTGTTTGCAAGGCGTACAACGCGCACAATTAATGAGTTACACCACCGATGGGGCATTACTCACCGAACTTTTTACACGAGATGGATTAGGCACCCTCGTGTATTCCGGCTATTACGAACAATTACGCAAAGCAAAAATTGAAGATGTCGCCGGCATTTTGGATTTAATTCGTCCTTTAGAAGAAGCAGGAATTTTAGTCAGACGTTCACGCGAATTATTGGAAACCGAAATTCAAAATTTCCACGTAATGGAAAAAGACGGCAGCATAGTCGCTTGTGCTGCGCTTTATCCCTATGGTGATATGGGCGAACTCTCATGTGTTGCCACTCACCCCGATTATCGCAATGGCGGTAGAGCTTCGGCTTTGCTGCAACAAATGGAAGACCATGCCCGCAAAAATGGCATACACAAATTATTTTTACTCACCACCCAAACCGCTCACTGGTTTATCGAACAAGGCTTTGCCGAAGGCAAAATCGAAGATTTACCGATTGGCAAACAAGAGCTGTATAACTATCAACGAAAGTCGAAGATTTTTGTGAAGAGTTTGGGGTAAAACGTGGATCGAAATTCTGCCGATGTATACAGCCAATATACCTTTGGACTGGGTATATTGGCTTTTTTGTTTGTTTTTAGGGTTATTGCCCAACTCTTACAAAAATTTTTCGATCTGCCTTTTCTGCCTCCTTTTGATGCCTGGCAAAGTGGCGCACTGTCTTACCACTGGCTAGTGGTCGCTCAAATTATCATCATTATTTTAATGGTTTTCACAATTTTAAAGTTTATAAATAAAAGTTTAATTCCTGTCCGTTCTATGGGAAAAACACTACTACTGATCGGAATTATTTATTTAACTTTAATGATTTTTCGTCTAATTGCAGGATTAAGTTTTGCATCAGACCATCCGTGGTTGGGTGCTACAATTCCAGCTATCTTTCATATTGTTTTAGCTTTTTTTATTTTGTTAACCGGACATTTTCATTATAGATTTGGACACAAATAACAAATTATGCTTGGCATTAAATCGTATCTGGTATGGATAGCCTATCCTTTTGTAATGTTGGTAAGCATCAGCATGTATTATGCCTTGGTAGCGTATGGGCTGGGGTTTACATTCAGCAGCTTCATTTCTGCAACTTTATGCGGCCTTGGGCTTATTACATTATTTGAGATCCTGCTTCCGTATAGAAAAAACTGGACCCCCAATTTCGAAGAAATCAAAACAGACACTGTCTTTATGCTGCTAATTCAAATAGCACTACCTAAACTACTCACGTTAGTGGCAGTCTTGTATCTGGCAAATATTGTCCATAACAAAAGCAATGAATCTCCATGGCCGCATAGTCAAGCTGCATGGATTCAGATGTTAATCATGATGTTTCTCGCTGACTTTTTCCGCTATTGGCTACATCGTGCCTCACATCAATGGACTTTCCTTTGGCGCTTTCATGCAGTCCATCACTCCGTGCAAAAACTTTATTGGCTTAATGTAGGGCGATTTCATCCTATCGACAAATCACTGCAATTTTTTCTGGAATCATTACCGTTTATATTATTAGGAGTCTCTCAGGAAGTAATGGCTCTCTATTTTGTCGTTTATGCCACGAAAGGATTTTTTCAGCATAGCAACGTGGACGTAAAATTAGGATGGTTCAATTACATCATCAGCGGCCCTGAATTACATCGCTGGCATCATTCAAAAGAAATAGAGGAATCCAATACAAATTATGGAAACAACATCATTTTATGGGATATTGTATTCGGTACATTCTTTATGCCCAAGTCCAGAGAAGTAAATGAATTGGGTTTAGTTAACCGAAATTATCCTGAAGGATTTTTGGCGCAAATGAAAAGCCCTTTCAAGAAAGGACTGGATAAATCCAATGAGTAGATTAATACTCGTGGTAGCGTTTATGCTATCACCATTGAAAATGTTATGGATCAAACATTTTACTTACAAATCACTGGTTGTCAGCGCCAATTCTCCAGAGAAAGCTCAATTGTCAGTTTTACAGTCTATTCTGAAAGAACAACAAAATACTGACTTTGGAAGACGCCATGGATTTCCATCAATTGCAAGCGTCAGGGAATACAAGAATAGAATACCCATACAAGAATATGATGATCTTGATCCATTCATCCAGAAACAAATTCAATCCAATTCAAAGTCAATTTTATCTGAAGAGCCAAAGATCTACGCAAAAACCAGCGGTACAACCAATCAGTCAAAATACATCCCTATTTCAAAGCAAACGATAGATTCCTATAAACGATCCCAAAATATTTTTTCATACAAACTTCATACAGAGGTGCCAGGAATATTTGCAGGGAAAGTGCTGGCTATTGTCAGCCCTGCCATTGAGGGGTATTTAAATAATGGCATTCCCTATGGCTCCATGTCAGGCATGGTATATCAAAACATGCCGAAAATTGTGTTGGCGAAATATGTTCTACCTCCTCATATCTTCAACATTGAAAACTATGAAACGAAATACAAATTAATAGCGGCGCTCGCTATGTATGACTCCGGTATTAGCTGTATAGCAACTGCGAATCCTTCAACCATAATCAAGCTGATCGAAATCATTCAATCGGACATTGATAGAATTATTGAATTCGTTGACTCAGGAAATATAAACAGACTTGATTTGGATTTGACCAACAAAGAACTGGGATTTTTGTCAAATTATCGTCCTAATTCAAAACGAGCAAAACAACTTCTTTTGTTAAAAGAAACTGGAAAATTGTTATTTTCCGATCTATGGCCACGACTATCAGCAATAGTTACCTGGACCTGTGGAAACTGTGCGCTATACCTGCCCAAAATAAAAAGGCAACTTCTGGATCATCAAAAAATTATTGAAATGGGCTATTTATCCAGTGAATTCAGAGGCACTATCACTATAGATTGCATAAAAAATCAGGGAGTACCTACTCTGATAGATAACTTTTTTGAGTTCGTTTTGGTTGAAGAATGGGATAAGGGCAATAAAGAAACGTATCTTTTACAAGAACTAGAACAAGGTAAGCAATACTACATAGTCGTTACGACAATTAATGGGCTATACCGATACTTTATTAACGATATCATCGAAGTTACTGGTTACTTTTACAACACTCCCACTATCGCTTTTGTACAGAAAGGAAAAGGAATCACCAATATTACTGGCGAAAAACTCTACGAATCCCAGTTAATTTCAGCAATCACATCAACAATCGATTATCTCGGCATCTCAACCGACTTTTTTATTATGCTAGCCGATCAACAAACTTCTTCATATCAGCTTTACATGGAAACAGGCAGCAGTTTTGATACTCAACAATTCACCTTAGAGTTAAGAAACAATCTAGGGATATCCAATAGTGAATTTTATTCAAAATTATTGAGTAAACGAATAGTATTCGAAAAAATTAAACTATTGAAAAAAGGAACTTACGATAGTTACAAAGCACACTGCATCAGTTCTGGACAACGCGAAGGGCAATTCAAAGTTGTAAAGTTGCAATATAAATCAAATGTTAGTTTTCCTTTTGAAGAATTTACACTCACATGAAAATAAATAGCATTGCTTTATCGAAATTGGAAATCCCATTTAAAACTTCGTTTAAACATGCATCTGCTGAACGGCAATTTACTGAAACAGTAATAGCCAAAGTAACGGACTCCAATAATTTATGTGGCTATGGAGAGGGTTGCCCTCGACATTATGTCACCGGCGAAACCATAGAATCGTGCGTGAAGTTTTTATCAGAAAATCAACATATATTGATAAATATTGATTCAATAAATTCACTTATTCATTACACCTCCAACAACGCTGATTTAATAGATAAAAATCCGGCGGCCTGGTGCGCCATAGAAACAGCAATACTGGAACTATTAGCCAAGCAACAAAATAGAACAGTTGAGAGTCTTATTGGTATTCCCGAAATAAGCGGTGACTTTTACTACACCGCAATACTTGGGATCTCAGACGACACTACATTTCAACAACATCTCTCTCGATATATTCAAATGGGATTTAAAGATTTTAAAATCAAAATATCCGGCGATGCCCAGCATGACAACTCCAGATTAAAGACTATCTGCAAAAATTGCGAAAATCCAAAAATAAGACTGGATGCTAACAATTTGTTCCTCTCGGATAGAGAAGCTTTTGATTATTTGAGTGACCTAGATGCCTGCTTCTGGGCAATTGAGGAGCCAATTTCCGCAAAAAACCTATCCGCCTTACAAAAACTATCAGAAAAAGTAGAATGTAAAATTGTTCTTGACGAAAGTTTTCTTACAATACAAGATTTTGAAAAATTTTCTTCTTCCGCTAATAAGTGGATAGTGAATATCCGGATTTCGAAAATGGGAGGATTGTTACGCTCTCTTAAGGTTGTTAGATCTTGTGAAGAAAAATCCATGCCTTTTATAATCGGTTCGCAAGTTGGTGAAACCAGCATTTTAACCAGGGTCGCCCTTTCTCTGGCCAACACCTGTCGGCATTGCCTCATTGGACAAGAAGGCGCTTATGGAACACACTTATTGGAGAGAGACATTACATCAAAACCAATTATGTTTAATATGAATGGCATTGTTAACTTCACACCGGCGATAGCTTCAGGCTGGGGACTGGATTTAATTCAGAATATCCTATGAAAATTGTAGATCTACGCTCAGCCCCACACCATATACCAACACTGGCGCAGTGGCACCATGATGAGTGGTCTTATTTGAACCCAGGCGGAAGCGTGGAAAAACGTGTTGAAAAAATGCGAGCTTATTTGGGTGAAAATTTAATTCCAACCATGCTGATTGCAGTTGAGGACGATGACGTTTGGGGATCAGCTGCTTTGAGTACGTCTGATATGGATACGAAACCGGAATTATCGCCTTGGCTTGCTAATGTTTATGTGCGAACAGATAAACGTGGACTGGGTGTAGGTGCGAAATTGGTAAAGTCGATTATGGATTTGGCAAAGCAAAATCAGTTGTCGCGCATTTATCTGTTCACGCCTGATCAGGAAAATTTCTACGCAAAATTAGGATGGAAAACAATTTCAAAAGAAAGTTATCGAAATTCACCCGTCACCATTATGCAAATGGATTTTTAGGAGTAGGTTATGGCAAATCCCGTCGGTTGGTTTGAGATTTATGTTGACGATATACAACGCGCGAAGAAATTTTACGAAGGCGTTTTTCAAACACGACTCACCCGATTGGAATCATCCGAACTTGAAATGTGGGCTTTTCCACTAAACAAAAATCAACCCGGCTCTTCGGGTAGTCTTATACACATGCCGGGGTTTTCGCCCGGCAGAAACAGCATCATCATTTATTTTAATTGCAAAGATTGTTCGACAGAAGAAAGTCGAATCCCGACACTGGGTGGCAGCATAGTTAAACCTAAATTTTCGATAGGCCACAATGGTTTCATCACTCTCGCTTATGACACAGAAGGCAATATGATTGGATTACATTCCATGTTGTAAATTAATCAGGTGGAGATTTTCAAAATCAAAACTGGTAATGAACACCTAAAGTTACCGTTTCGAATTTCGCATCTATATCTTCAATGTCATCCCAATAATCATCTTCATATTCGAGATCACCGGAAATACTGGTATAAGCCAATCGAATTTTTATCCCTAGTGGTGTTGATACCTCTGCACCTAAGGCGTAACCCGGTACCAATTCAGCCCACTGATCATCATAATAAGAGGTGTAACGTCGACGCGATTGTTCTGTGTAACTCAAGACGGACATTCCCGCTTTACCAAATAATGCAAAACCGTTGTTAATCTGCCATGTAAGTTTAGGCATAACACTGAATGAACCGTAATGAACATTATTTACTCGCGATCCGTCTTCAAGATCCGCATCTTCCTTTATGTCCTCTGTCAGTTGGAATTCCATTTCAATGCCTAACCATTTTGAAAAGTTATAACCCCCATACACACCAAATGCATTACCGGATGAATCAAAATTCCGTGCTTCTCTTGCCTCTGAATCAACATGCCCTATTGAACCGCCAACATACCAACCTGTATGGTCCGCTAACTTTTCATTGGCAACTGCCGATAAAGACAAAGTCGAAACAACCAATCCCAAAAAAATTGACGTACCTGATTTGAACATATCCCATCTCCATTAATAAAGAACGAACGCTAATTTACCACGATTTTTCTTGGCACCGCATTGGCAGGTTTGTAACAAGCTGTATCCATAAATTTTCTCTGCTTTCTGCTACCATAAGCACCTTATCTCCGCACCAACAGAATTCGAGGTTCCTATGCCTGTTTATCGTTCCAAAACCACCACATCTGGCCGCAATATGGCGGGCGCTCGTGCCTTATGGCGCGCCACTGGAATGAAAGATGATGATTTTCAAAAGCCTATTATTGCTGTAGCAAATTCATTCACTCAATTTGTTCCTGGCCATGTGCACCTAAAAGATTTGGGGCAACTGGTTTGCCGCGAAATAGAAAGAGCCGGTGGTGTCGCCAAAGAATTCAACACCATTGCAGTGGATGACGGCATTGCGATGGGTCATGACGGCATGCTTTATAGTTTGCCTTCGCGCGATGTAATCGCTGACTCAGTCGAATATATGGTGAATGCACACTGTGCCGATGCCATAGTCTGTATTTCCAACTGCGACAAAATCACCCCCGGTATGTTGATGGCGGCGATGCGCTTGAATATACCCGTGATCTTCGTTTCAGGCGGACCAATGGAAGCGGGCAAAACCCGTTTAGCGGATCACAAACTTGATCTGGTAGACGCCATAGTAATTGGTACCGACAAGAATGCCAGCGATGAAAAAGTCGATGCTTATGAACGTTCAGCCTGCCCTACCTGTGGTTCTTGTTCGGGTATGTTTACCGCAAATTCCATGAACTGTTTGACCGAAGCCTTGGGATTATCTTTGCCTGGTAATGGTTCGTTGTTGGCGACACACGCCGATCGCGAACAATTATTTTTGGAAGCAGGCCGCAAAATTGTTGAAATCACCAAACGTTATTATGAACAGGATGATGTCAGTGTTCTGCCCCGGTCAATTGCAAGTTTTGAGGCATACGAAAATGCCATGGCACTCGACATTGCCATGGGCGGATCAACCAACACCATTCTTCACTTATTGGCCGCTGCGCAAGAAGGCGAAGTGCCTTTCACTATGTTTGATGTCGATCGCATGAGCCGCAAAGTACCGCAGCTGTGTAAAGTTGCCCC
>CAZICR010000054.1:0-11905 GCA_964537795.1 uncultured Cellvibrionaceae bacterium
GTAATACTGCTCTGTTTGAAGAAAGAGCAATACTTATCAAGGCAACAACTTTTGATGATGCACTTGATAAAGCCGAAAAAGAGGCCGTTGAGTATTGCACTATTGACCCTTCATCTAACTTCTTCATTGAATCGATGAATAAATTTTCAGCTCATGAAATTTTAGAGCAAGAACTTGAAAATGGTGTTGAACTGTTCTCTAAAAGAATTGATCTGCAAATAACACCAGATCAATATTTTACCAGGTATCACAGTGAAAATTGATTTTTGGAAATTAAATCGAAAGAATGCAAATATTTAATGCATGGATGTTGTTGTAAGAGAGTCATGTTGGGGTTTGCACCCACAACCTACGCCAATAAATTATGGTAGCAACCCATGCGAATATTGTTTCCTTATAGCCCGTTAGACAAAAAATTGGCTGATGGTCCATTTGAAGATGAGTATCGATTATTTAGTGAGATGGGAATTAACAGTTCGCTTTTCGACTATGATGCGCTGGCATTTGATGAATTTAAACCTACCCCAAAAATAAATGCAGGCGATACCATTTTATATAGAGGCTGGATGCTAAACCCAGGCTTGTATGCAAATCTGGTGAAAATGGTCGAAGCAAAGGGTGCAAAGATGCTGACATCGGTGAGTGATTTTTTGCTGTCGCATCATTTACCGAATTGGTATGAACAATGTAAAGACTTAACGCCAAAATCTTATTTCTTTACAGCAAGTGCTGATATTGTGGCTGAAGCAGGCAAGCTCGGCTGGGATAAATTCTTTGTTAAAGATTATGTGAAATCAAATTACAACGAAAGAGGCTCAATTGCTTACACGGCTACTGAAGTGCAAGAAATTATTAATTTGATTCGCGAACATAGAGGTGAAATTGAAGGTGGAATTTCACTGCGTGAAGTTGAAGATCTAAAAGCAGAAACCGAAACCCGGTATTTTATATTTAATGGTAAACCTTATTCACCTGATGGTACTGTTCCAGATATAGTTCATTTAATCTCTCAACGACACCAAGCACTCTTTTATTCTGTCGATATAGTTCAGCGTTCAGATGGCATACTTCGACTAATCGAAATTGGCGATGGGCAGGTATCTGATAGAAAAAATTGGAATGCCAGTTTATTTTGCAAAGCGTTGGCAGAAAATATTTAATCGTAGTATTTATGAGGAATTGTCATGAGTGAACGAAGCGGTAGATGTTTATGTGGTGCCGTGAGTTTTACCCTTGCGAAAGATCCTGTGGTGACACGAATCTGTTGGTGTAAGGATTGTCAGCATTTATCGGCGAATGGAACGGTTAATTTATTAGTGACGGCTGATAGCTTGTCGTTTACTGGTGAGGTTGCTGAATTCACCAAACAAGCGGATAGCGGTAATCAAATTACTCGACAATTTTGTCCTGCTTGTGGTGTGCATTTATTTGCAAAAGTCGATGTGCGACCACAATTTCGTGTGGTGCGTGCTGGCAATCTCGACAATACCTCTTCAATTAAGCCGGATATGAATATTTGGACTTCGAGTGCACCGGATTGGGCTTGCTTTGATATGACATTGGAACAATCTGAGCGGCAGGCTCCACCGCCGAAGCCAGTACAGTCATGAAAAAACTATTAACTTTTTAAGTTTAGCTTTTATTGCACAACAAAAACGTTTTGATTTATTGATGCAATAAAATTGAAAAAACCCCTGTAAACAGGGGCAAAAAATCCCCGGATCAACACACTCTAAAATGATGCTTTCACACCCAGTGTTGCGATATAACCGGTTTTGAAAACGCTGTATGTCGCAGAGTCATGCGCGAATGTCATCCTGATGGGTTCGTCGGTGATGTTGCTAATGTTCAAACTGACTTGAGGTTCGCCCATCATATTTTCAAAGTCGTAACTGGCAGACAAATCCAACTGACCACGCTCATCCGTTTTTAACTCTGCGCCCAAAACACCATTTTGGTTTGGGCCGGATGAAACTTGTTGGTCATTCCATACATAACTCAAACGAACCGATGCACCGTAGTTTTCCCAGTAAGCGGTAAAGTTATAGGTTTCGGGAGACACGCCAATGGCTTTGGCTGGCGCACCGGCACCTTCACCTCGTTGATGGATGTGGGTGTAGTTGGCGTTAAAGCCCAAACCTTCCAGCAATATGTCCAAAGGTTGTACCCAGGTTAGCTCGGCGCCTTCAATTTCAAGATTGCCCGGAGCGTTGACTTGTTGGGAAACAAGAATGGGGGCGAGATCAGGACCACCGCGAGCATTGATCGCTGCTTGTCGCGCTTCACCGATAGTGGAAAAAGGAATAGTGACATCACTACCCACCGCCACCACCAACTGACTGAAGGGAATACTGAAAGTGTTGGATACAGTAAAACCCGTCATTTGTTTACCAAAGAAAGTAGCCCCTATATAACCTTCATCCCCCGTGTACCATTCACCGCCAAAATCAACATTAGTTGAAAGATAGGGAGACAAACCAGGGTTACCATAACTGGCATTTTGTGCAGAGGGATCACTGAAGTTGGTTGCGGGCAACATGGCACTTGGATTGGGACGTGTCATGGTACGCGAGGCAGCGAAACGCAAAATCACATCATCCGTTGCGTGAAAAGCAATGTTCATCGATGGCAACAGGAAGTTGTAATTAACCGGGTTGGCAACATAGAAACGCTGTTGGGGAACGGCTGGGCTAGTGGTTGTCGCCGGTTGTGCCGGAATCACCACCGGACCAGCAATCACCTGATCAGTATCAATGTACCGACCACCAACATTCACACGCAGATCCCGCCCGGCAAGATCTGTTTTGGTATTGAATTCGATGTAGCCACCTTTGGTCGTTTCATCCATACGAGCCGTTGAAGCACCGGTTGCAGAGCCCCCACCTTCGGGAGCGGAATCTCTCAGTTGATAATAACTGGAGTCACGTTTGATTCGATCAAAATCAACCGTAATAAACCCTGGGCCTCTCAACAAATATGAACTCAATTCACTTTGTGGAATTGCCGAGTTGGGATGCAAACCGGTACAACCCAATCTGCCGGTTGCCGGGCTATTGCCATCGGCGTCCAGTCCGTTGCGGCAGGCAACATCTTCCCAGCGGGCACTGTTATCAAATCCGGCAATATGACGATTCAAATCATCATAGGCCAAACCGAATTTGACATTGTTGTCATCATCTCCGAAACGGTAATCCGCATGCACACCATCAGTTTCTGTGTGGCGCTTTTCATTGGCGATATTCAGCCGCCCGCCATTCCATCCCCAACCCAATTCAGGGTTGTTGAAATTCACCGCACCATTGGCATCGAGAACTTCAAATTTGGGTATTTCGCCATTGGTGTAATTCACATAGATACCGCGGCCAAGCTGGGTTGCCACCATCACTGTGGGGGCTTCCCGGAACCAATCGCTTTCACTGTGATTGGCTTGAATATCCAACATATGTAAATCGCCGAATTCAAAATGCGCGCCGGGGTTAATATTTTGAAAATCTGCATCTTCTATATAAGGACGGGCTTCCTGAAAAAACTGGACGTTGGCAAAAGTACCTGATTTCACGACATTGTTGCTGTCCAACTTCATATCCAAGGGAATCATACTGCCGTTACGACCGACCATGGTCATGGCCAAACGCTCAACATCTTTCTTGTTATCAGTCGCCATCACGTCCAGATAAAAACGCATTTCATCCGTCGGGCGATATTCAAATGTCACCAAACCTGTAGTGCGTTCATCGATTCCCGACATATAAGCCTGGCGCCCCAAACGTGGCATCAATGCTTCTGAAATCTGGGTAATGTTCAAACCGGGGTTGTGGCTCAATAACCAGGCCTGGTCGATAATTTCACCGCCCACCAAACCTGCACCAGCATTCACAGGTACTTTGCCATTACCAAAATTGGGGTTGGCTACATCGTCTGATGTATCAGTCGGCGTGTTGTTGGGATCCAATGTTGCCCTTTGATCCAAACCAGCCATCAACCAGTTATTACTACCTGAAGGGTTGCAGCCACCTGTTGTGGCAAAGGTTTGACCTGAACCCGGCGTAGTTCCGCAGATGCGGTGGGAAGTATTCAGGTTGCTGTAACCGACTGTTTCATATCCCTTGGTGATCAGTTCTTTGCGGTGATGGGACACACCGACCAAAACACCAAAAGTCTCATCCCGCCAACTGGCTAAAGCTGCCAGTTTGGGGCTGTTGGTGGAATCCAGCTCGGTGAACACATTTTCTGCATTCACATTGACCTGTAAACCTGCCTCTTTGTAATCGAAAGGTCGGGCCGCGCGAATGTTCACAATGCCCGAGACACCTCCCTCCAATACATTGGCAGTGGGTGTTTTTTGAATATCAAAACGCGAGAAAAGTGCAGATGGAAACAGGTTGAGATCCACCTCGCGGTTCTGGTTTTGCGTATCAATGGTTCCTGAGGTCGCAACCGCGATTTGCGATCCGTTTAGTAAGACTTTGGTAAAGCTGGTACCCAATCCACGTACAGAGACGTTGACCCCTTCTCCGAATGGGTCACGATTAATTTGTACGCCGGGCATACGGTTGATGGCTTCGGCAATATTGTTGTCAGAAAACTTGCCGATATCTTCGGCAAAGACTGATTCTATCAAGGCATTGGATTCACGCTTTGCATTGGTGGCACTTTGAAGGCTGCCCTTATAGCCGGTAACAACCAGCTCTTCCTCTACGCGATCTTCCTGCACACTGGAGTCCTGTGCTTGAGCAACGACTGCAGCCATTGCAAGACTCAATAAACTTAATTTGAAAATTCGGCGGGTGTAATTCATAGCTATATCCTGATCAGATTATTCTTCTATTCATGTCCACTGGGGACACCTTGTATGCATGTATACATGCGCCGAAAATCTTAATGGTATAACAGGAGATAGGGAATAGTGTCTTGCAATAAAACTAACAAAAATTGCATAACTTCTTGCAATACAGTCATTACGCCTGTTTTTTAACCAGAAAATACTGGAAGTGGAATGACTACTTTCTGGATACACCTCACTGATGGCTTAACCAATACGACATTCATTTAAGCGACACGGGATCAACAATTCATTGCCTACAAAAAATTGTTGATTAAACCCAGCGAGATAAAACCAAAGGTGCCGTATTTCCTATTTCAAAAAACTGTTTTAAAAACGAATACCATTGCACAACCAAAACATCTAAATCCCTTTACAAAAAAATCAGAGTGAATCCTGATAAATTTTTAAACCATAGACCCAAGGCTAGACCCCATATAGAATCAGTCCCTAATGAATAACCTAAGGATTCACATGCGCCAATCTTCAACATTATTGATTGTTATACCCCTTGTCATGTTGATCACCGTCTTTATAGCTTATGCATCACCAACCAAAAACCAACCCGAACAGCTAACCTCTGTTGTTTTAGACTCAAGCCAAATATTCACTATTTATTCGCAAACTAACAGACAGAATTATCGAATTCAGGCGCGCTTGCCTGGCAGTTATCAAAACAATCCATCCCAAAAATATCCTGTGATTATTAAAGTGGATGGCCAATGGGATTTTCCCTTGGCAGCAAGTGTTTTCAACAATATTTATTTCGATGGACAAATGCCCGAAACCATCATCATCGGCATTGATTGGGCCGATGTGAAAGGCAATGTCCACGCTATTCGCGCACGCGATTTATTACCCGCGCCGATGGGAAGTTTTGCCAATAGTGGTCAGGCAAAAAAGTTTATCGGTGTACTTGAAAAAGAAATTATTCCGGAACTCAATAATCGCTTTCGTTTAAATGGACAAGAATTTTTATTGGGTGGCTCATGGGGCGGCACCTTTGTCACCTTCGCACTATTGGAACAGCCCAATATATTTGATGGCGCTATTGCAATTGCAGGTGATTACAAAACAGCAAGCGAAGTTTTCGATAAGCAAATTAAATCTTTATCTGGCTCAAATGCACTTGATGGTAAACGTTTATACATAGGTGTTGGCAATGGCGACCCTGTTGCACCTGAAGTTCTTGCATACGCTGAAAAACTTAAACAAGCCAAATTAAATGGATTTAAATTAAAGTTGGATCACCTCGAAGGATTTGGTCACTCCGGAATGAACGTACCCGGCTACGCAGCGGGCTACCAACATATTTTTGAAAGGCCCCGGTTATCACTCGCAACCGACAAATTAAAGCAGTTTGTTGGTAAATATAAATCTGCTGATGCAAATGCCGCCGAATTGACTATTCAAACAGATCCACAAGGCTTAACCGCTGCAATGGACGGCAATCCAATTTCTTTACTCGCACAATCAGAAAATTCTTTTTATCACCCAGGCATGTTTGTCAATATTACCTTCGAAGCATCCCAAGCAAAAGTTGAAACATTTTTTGGGGAAACGATTTATCAACGAGTTGATGTAAAAACCAAAAAATAGGCATTAATAAAAGATTAACGGTGGGCAACTTGCCCACCCTAGAATCCCCCAACAAATAGATATAAGTTTAATTTTTAGAAAGGCACTTTAAGGTAGTCGCAGCAGCTGAAGTTCTATTTTCCACACCCAATTTTCTGAAAATTTGTTCCAGATGTTTATTGACGGTTCTTGGGCTCATGTCGAGGATTTGGGCGATTTCGCGATTGGTTTTGCCTTTGGCTATCCACAAAAGTACGTCGGCTTCACGGCCGGTAACGGAGAATTGTTGTTTGAGGATTTGCATATCTTCTTCAACTTGATGAGCTGAACTCAAACGCAATAAATATTCCGTGCCTTGCAAATTCACTATTTCCACACACAAAGGAATTTTCAAACTGGAAATCGTTAATTGCCTGCCGGATTCCGGTTTATGGCTTAACCAGTCGCGTAACTGTTGTGTGATTTTTTCTTGCAATCTTGTACTGTCCAAGGTCGCTTCTGCTTTTGCCAGTAAAGAATAAGCTTGGGGTGTTGCCCAACGTAATTGGCCAGTTGAATCCAGTGTTAATAAATAATGTCCCGCTGTGTCCAATGCAGCTCGTGCGGTTTGCGTCATATGTGCGTTAGCAAGATGTACGCGCATGCGCGCCAATAATTCATCGATTTTAATCGGCTTGGTAACATAATCTACACCACCGGCACCCAAACCTTTCACTATATGTTCTGAATCGCTTAATCCCGTCATAAAAATAATTGGCACATCGGCGAGTTGTGGATTTTGTTTTAATCGTTTGCAGGTTTCGAATCCATCCATATTCGGCATTATGGCATCCAACAAAATAATATCAGGTCGCATATTTTGGGTGATAGTTAATGCCTGTACGCCTTCAAGTGCAACTAATACAGTAAATTTTTCATTTTCCAGAACATCATTCAACATATGAATAGTATCGATGGAATCATCCACTACCAGTACAACATTATTACTGCTCATCATCTACTATCTCCAGCTCTAAGGCTTGTCGGTAATTGCACTGTAGTCATCGATAACGCTAAGAATGGCTTCAAATTGAAAATGATTTGCGCACTTGACTATTTTTTCAAAAAAAACAATTTCTGCTTCATCATAGATAGCCATATCTTTTAATTGCTCTATTTTTTTTACCAAACCTTTCTTGTGACCTATAGCCGCTAGCCGTGATATTTCATCCAAATCCTTTCCAGTAATTTCACCTTTTTTATCGCTGGCAATCAGTTGCTGTGCAGTTAAGTCTTTTGTGGATAATTCCTGTTTTGATAATTCCTGCGCGGATAAACTTTCATACTTCCAGGTTAAATTTAATAATCGACCCAAATGATCCAACAATAATTGCAAGCGCACAGGTTTGATCACGTAGGACTGATGTAAGGGCGCCGTTTCCGGCGTCAAAGGCTGTAATGAATTCCGACCTTCGCTGGCATCTGCCGATACCATCATAATAGGTTGAAAATAATCGGCTTCACGCAATTGTTTTACCAACTCCCAACCGTCCATTCCAGGCATTGACACATCCAGCATAAATAGATCGATGGACAATCCTTTTTGTTTTTCTAATGCCAATTCCTGCAAAACCCTTTGCGGATTTTCAATATCAATGACTTCGAACCCCAATGGCAACAACATAGCTTTCATCAATTGCCTGTGCGATGCGTCATCATCAACTATCATCAAACGTTTGATTGATCCCTGATATCCCAATATAGGTTGTTGAACCAAAGTCACAGATTGATTTTTTGTTTGCGTAATTGCTGACAACATCAAACTGATTTTAAATTGACTGCCCTGATCCAACTGACTGCTGACACTGATATCACCACCCATAATTTCCGTTAGCAATCGTGTGATAGTTAATCCCAAACCTGTACCAGTCGTTGTAGAACCGGGTCGGCTAACGCGTTCAAATGGTCGGAAAATTCTTTCCAGATCTTCTGATGCAACACCTTCACCAGTATCACTCACAACAAATTCAGCGACTTGATTGCGATAACGAACGCTGAACGTCACATTGCCTTTGCTGGTATATTTAATGGCATTGGACAAAAGATTAATCAGAATTTGTCGCAAACGTTTTTCATCTGTGCGTACAAATTCCGGCAAATTATCTTTACATTCATAAATAAACATCAAACCTTTTGCTTCGGCCTGTAAACGAAACATATTCACCAATTGTTCCAGTAGCAATGCGATGCGAACCTGATCCTGGTGCAGGTCCAGACGCCCTACTTCTATTTTGGAAATATCCAACAGACCTTCAATAAGATCCGCTAAATGTTCGCCACTGTGACGAATAACACTCAAGGCTTCGCGTCTATGCGCTGGAATATCCGGATCTTTTTCCAATAGTTGTGCATAACCTAAAATAGCATTGAGTGGTGAACGTAATTCATGGCTGATACCTGTGAGATATCGACTCTTGGCCTGATTTGCCGACTCCGCTTCTTCTTTCGCTTTTTGTAGCGCTTGATCGGTAAGATCATGTGCTTCAATTTCTTCCATCAACAAACGGGTTTGTCGTTGCGATTCTTCTTGCGCAACCAAACGGCTTTCGTGCGCCAGCACAAATAGCCAACTCACCACACCGGTAACTATCACCAGCAGAAAAAATACTTTCCACAAAGTGGCTTCGAGCAAAGCCGCAGTTTCTGCGGCATCAATCGGTGTTTGAAAATAAATCAGTGATAGTAAAACTGCCGACAATCCATTAATTAAAATCACCAGCATTAAAAAATGTCCCAAGCGGGAATTGACACTGGTGGTAATCGATTGCGGTAAAAAGGCGGTAAAAAATTTCGATAATTGTTCACGATAATTCGCACCGGGCTTACAGTAATCCTGACAGCGCGCATCCAGTGAACAACAGAGCGAACAAATATGGCCTGCATAGGCAGGGCAATGTGTCATATCTTCCACTTCAAACTTATGTTCACAAATACAGCACGAAATAGTGGGCTGATGCGAATCATTTTCCAATTGCAAATTCACTGTGGGTCGCGCCAGGTAATAACGACCTTTGGTCGCATAAGCAATCAAAGGAGCTGTAATTAAAGCTACGGCCAAGGCAATAAAATGTGAGAGCGCCTGAGTTACTTCACCTAACAATCCCGCGTGGCAAATTATTCCGATGAATGACGCCAACAACATGGAACCGACACCAACCGGATTAATATCGTAAAGATGGGCACGTTTAAATTCGATATGTTTTGGACTTAATCCCAAAGGCTTGTTAATCACTAAATCCGCAACCAAGGAGCCCACCCAGGCAACGGCGACAATGCCATAAAAACCCAAGGTCTGCTCCAGCGCGCGATAGACACCCAACTCCATCAACAACAATGAAATGGCGACGTTGAACACCAACCACACAACTCGACCAGGGTGGCTGTGTGTTAAACGCGAAAAAAAATTCGACCATGCAATCGAACCCGCATAAGCATTGGTCACGTTAATTTTCATTTGACTCAGAATCACAAAAATTCCAGCAACCGATAGTGCTGCTTCCGGTGAACTGGCAATGTAACTAAATGCAATCATATACATTCGTGTGGGATCAGCCGCTTCGGTTTCAGCAATACCATGATTCAATACCAACACCGCGAGAAAAGATCCGGCTAAAATTTTTATTGCACCAATCACAATCCAACCCGGCCCACCAGCAATTAATGCTGCCCACCAACGCCAACGTTGATTGGGTTTTGGCTCTGGCATAAAACGCAAAAAATCTACCTGTTCACCAATTTGTGCAATCAATGAGAAAATCACTGCAGATGCTGCACCAAAAAACAAAATATTGTGGCCGGATTTTTGACTGGATGCATCCGATTCACTACTTACAGTGCCGGTATATTGTGTCCAGTTTTCAACTGCACTGGCATCAGCATAAATAATAAAAACGAAAGGTAATAATTGCAGAACAATCCATAGTGGTTGCGTCCAAAGTTGAAAACGCGTGATAAAGCTAATGCCGTAAACCACCATTGGAATTATCACTAAGGAACTAATTAAATATCCCAAAGCTAATGGAATGCCGAATAATAGGTCCAGGGCCATGGCCATTATGGCTGCTTCCAATGCGAAAAAAATAAAGGTGAAACTTGCGTAAATCAAAGAAGTGATGGTTGAACCTATGTAACCAAAACCAGCACCGCGGGTGAGTAAATCAATATCCACACCGTATTTGGCAGCGTAATAACTGATGGGTATTGCGGTTAAAAAAATAATTAAACTCACAGCAATAATCGCCGCCAGCGCATTTTCAAAACCGTAGTGAATAGTGATGGATCCACCAATCGCTTCCAATGCTAAAAATGAAATCGCACCCAAGGCTGTTGTGGCAACACGAGCAGACGACCAACGACGCGCACTTTTTGCTGTAAAGCGCAGTGCGTAATCTTCCAATGTTTGATTGGCGACCCACTGGTTGTAATTTCGACGGACACGAAAAATATGTTGTTTTGCTGTCATAGGCTATCGCACAAGTTTACCTTTGGTTTGAATAATTTTTTCTTGTGAGTTGCCTTCTCGCTTTAAATCGGTGCACACAATTCAAAAAATGATCTTATGTAGGGCGGGTCGCGACCCGCGTGCTCTTGAGAAAATCGCAAAACGCGGATCCTGGCCCGCCCTACCCTCTTTCATTCGTGCACCGAAAGAATCTATTTCTTTCAATGCAAAAACCTCTCCTTCTTTATTACAAATAAAAATACGCAACTCAATACCCTACCGCCATGCGTTAAATGACGTATTTCACTGTGTCATTTATCGAATGGTTTCAAGCGGCTGTCGCGCCTAGATTAGCGACAAGACTTGTTACCTTTTTCAATCCACCCCTCGGCGAAATTGGTTTCAGGTCCCATCTCAAAACCATTTGTTTTTTACGATAGCCAGCAGAGGAAACATCATGAAAACATCCACCCGTTTAAAAAGATTTTTTGATTGGAAATCCTGTTTGTCTGCAATTGCAGTTTCTTTTGCTGTTGGTGCAGTGCAAGCAGCAGAGGTAAATACAACAGGATTGGCCGTGACTGATACCACAGTGAAAGTCGGTATTTTGCACTCGGTGACCGGCACCATGGCAATTAGCGAAACCGGTTCTGTGCAAGCCGAAAAATTGGCGATTGACCAGATCAATGCCATGGGCGGCGTGCTAGGTCGCAAAATTGAATACATCCAGGAAGACGGTGCCAGCGATTGGCCAACCTTCGCTGAAAAATCCAAAAAATTATTGGTGAACGATAAAGTCGCCGCCGTGTTTGGTTGCTGGACGTCAGCATCACGTAAAGCCGTGTTACCGATTTTTGAACAATACAACGGCATGTTGTACTACCCAACTTTCTACGAAGGTTTGGAGCAATCACCTAACGTGATTTACACCGGACAAGAAGCTACCCAACAAATTATTGCAGGTATCGACTGGGTGACCAAAACCAAAGGTGCAAAATCATTTTACTTGTTAGGTTCAGATTACA
>CAZICR010000055.1:0-11904 GCA_964537795.1 uncultured Cellvibrionaceae bacterium
TCACACTGCCGAAACCTGTGATCATCCCTTGGGTGACCAAGCTGGAGTCATTGGCATTCGCCGTTTTATCACTTGAGCCTGAGCCGCAAGCAACCAGTCCAGCACTTAATACAAGCACGCTTAAAAGACTTTTTTTCATCTTGATTTTCCTCTTGCACGAAAAGTTTTGGCAAGATAAACCATATATGGTGCAATTTACACCATATATGGATATTTTTGTGGAGTGGATCAAAGTTTTGATAATAAAGTTGCTGGAAAGAATGGTTTGGAAGGAAGAAGTGGGGTTGATATGATCCCCAGACAGAAATGTGGAAGAAATGGCGCAATAAAAACGAGGAGTCCCGATGCTGAATTTCAATATTTTTGGGCGAGTATCTGCATCACCAACCAAGCCTGTCAAAGAAGTCGATGCACATAAATTTGATGTGGCCGATCTTTATTCCGGGCCTTTTGGTCAGTATGAAGACAATCAAAAAACCGAACAGGCACTCGACGAAAAATTACGCCAAGCTTATTTTTGGATAGTGAACAATGCTGTGATCAGCCCCTATTATGATGTCGAATACAATGATCAAACACCGCAAGAGTTTCGTTTTGGTGACAGCCAAAGTCGATTAACTTTACCTACCGCACAAAGTTATTCCAGTTTTATTTTGTTGCCTTTATTAACCTTTGCTGCGCAAGGAAAATGTTTATTTATCGGTGGCCCCGGTCGCGGTAAAACTGCGAGTGCTTTATTAATGGGAATTATCGGCGGCTATTCCGTTAAAGAAGTTAAACGCGCAATGCAACACGGTCATCCGCAAATGACAGTTGCCGATTTATTGGGAAATCCATTACCCGCCGATTTGGTTTCAGCGCAATCGGTTGATGATATTCGTATTGCCTGGCGACATTGGTTGGGCATGCGCGTGAAAATTGTCGACGAATACAATCGCATCCCCACACGCACACAAAGTGCGTTGTTGACTGTAATGGGTGACAACTACGCGGAAATGTTTAATCAAATTTATGAATGCCCGAAAGCCGCATGGTATCTCACCGCGAATGACGATCAGGGTGGTGGCACTTACCAAGTGATTGAAGCCTTGAAAGACCGGATTGATGTGGTAGTGCAAGCTATGGCATTTAATCCGCGATTTTTGGATCAATTATTACTGCGCATTGAAGAAGGCGTTAAACCGGAAGAATTTGTTCCGCAACAAATTATTTTCAATCAAGATGAAATTGAGCAGATGCATCAGGCCATTCGCAATATCACGCTGCCTGAACCTATACGTCGTCGCATTGAATTTTTCGCTAGTCAATTTGAATTTTCTGAATATTCTGCAGGGCAATTTGAATATAAAACCAAAGATACTTCGCGCTTATCCGGTGTGGCATCGCACACTTTAGCCAGCATGGACAATGGTCGCGATCGTTTAAAGGATTTGGGTTGCCAAACACTCAACGGCATCTCCGTTCGTTCATTAATGTCATTGATTATTTATTGCAAAGCCCTGGCGTTTTTTCGCGGCAACAATGAAGTTGAACTGGAAGATCTCCGGCAAATTATGCCTTTCGTTTTTCACTCGCGCCTATTTGCCGATGAACAGGCGCCTTTTTTCGATCTTCCTGAAAATGGTTGTTTCCGCAGTGACAAAATCGGTTGGCTGCGTAAATTGTTGGATTTATCCTGCGCTGAATATGATCGACTTGGACTTGATCGCGAAGATGCAGTCAAACAAATTGCCGCTGAATTTGATGCAGGCTTGGAAGGCTTATCTGCAAAAGACACCAAAAAACGTATCGAGAAAATTGAGAAAGAATTGGCGCGTTTGGCTTCGGCGAAAAAACTCTATGGCCATATTTACGATGATGTGTTGAAACTCAAGTATTTGCATCAGCGTTACACCAACTATTTAAAATGGCTTGAAAGCCAATAGGTGTAAATGATGATTTCTCCGGTATTCAAAAGTTTTTTACAAACCGAACGCAACCAGTGCAATCAATTGTTTGCCAGCCTTCGGCATCAACATCCGCAAATTGATGCAGAAAATTTTCAACTATTTTTAATTCGGCAGTTGGATCCTGTAGTGGCATTGCTCGATCAATCCGGACAGTCGGTGGGTAATTTTGCCATGGCAGGCTATCAACACGGTTTGGATTTGGCAGCAAAACGCTGGTTGGGGAAAGGTGAACTGGCTGATCATGTCAACCAATTATGGCGCGACGTGATTCCGCAAGCGATTCACTGGGTTTCATCCAATCCACAATATTGGTTAAATATTTTAGCCAATGTTTTGCATCGCTTGCATGCACATGATTCCGATTCAGCTAGTCGCTGGATTAATTTGATGAAGCAATCGGCAAAAGAATGCCAATCCGCAGAAGAATTTAAAAAATTGGGTTTGATTACCGCCTGGCTTGCAGGCCTCGCTTGTTATCGTCAAACTGCATTAAATGCATTAACCGAAATTTCAGATAAGTTGTTCAGTTCTATTTCACAAATCGATTTCAAAAACCGCACGCAAATTCAACAATCGCTTATAGACAATCGCTGGCTGGATTTTTCTACAGCTATGCCAGACAAGCAACCCAAAACCTTATCGCTACAAAAACGTTTTGGAAATTCCACCATACTCAATGGTGAATTTGCCGAACCGCCCAAAGTTTGGGCGCACAACAATCAACTCTATATCACTTCAGCCAATCAACTCTGGCTATTATTTTTCGACAGCTTCGGCGAAATGCTAATCCCCACACAAGAATTACCTTCCGCCATTCACTATCAACACGACACCCGCGATTTAAATGAACAACTAAAACTTTATTTCAGCATGGGATTAAAAACCAAATTACCTGATCTGGCTTCATTAGCTTCCTGCACAGAACTGGACGACAGTTTAGCACTGACATCCAAAGATTCTTTTGCTGTGATTTTGTTTAATCGGTAAATCATGCCACTAACTAAAGAAAAACAGTCCATCCAAGAATCCTGGCAGCAGGCTTGGGATGCTGCTTTAAAAATTTGGGGACCTTACACCCGATTACGACAACCCTTATTGTGTTTTACGGAAAAAGAAGCAAAGAAAGAGGGGCTTACGTTTAGTTTTGCGATGATTCGGTTGAATGATCAATCGATTGTGATTGATCTCAGTAAAATTCAAGCGGATGAATTGCAAGATTATGCTGTGGAAATTCTTGCACATGAAATTGGGCATCATATTTATGCTCCTGCCAATCTAACGGATAACGCGAAAATTATTGCGCGGATTTTGCCTTGTTTGCCGAGTTTGGAATCGCGCGCGGCGATGGTTGCGAATTTGTATACAGATTTGTTGATTAATCACCATTTGAAACGTCAAAACAGTTTACGCATGGATGAAATTTATCAGCGTATTAACAAACAGGAATCAACCAGCAAAGTCTGGAAGATTTATATGCGTATTTATGAATTGCTTTGGCAATTACCGAAAAATAATTTAGGCGCGGGTGAAATTACCGAAGATGCGATGGAAGGTGATGCCTGGTTGGGGGCGCGCATTATTAAAGTTTATGCGGGCGACTGGTTAAAAGGTGCAAGTCGTTTTGCGGCGCTGCTCTTGCCTTATCTAAATGAAGATAAAGAAGAAGCCGAAGCGCTGGCGAAATTGTTGGACACTCGTGATGCCGGTAAAGGACAAATTCCAGGTGGTTTGATTGAATTGGGCGACGAAGATTTGGAAAATATTCATCCATCCAATGATCCTTCCTTGACCGGTGAAGGCATCGATATCAAAGCGCGGCCGAAAAATATTCCGCAAACAGTTGAAAACAACAAACAATCTGCCGGGCAATGCCGCGAGCCATTTCAATACGGTGAAATTTTGCGTGCAGCGGGAATTGATTTAAGCGAGCATGAAATTGCCGTGCGATATTACAAAGAACGTGCGAGCCCCTTACTGATTCCATTTCCTCACAAAAAACAACCGCAAACTTTTGATCCGCATCCTGAAGGCACGCGTTTGTGGGAACCGGGAGAAGCGCTGGAAAATATTGATTGGTTTCAAAGTTTGGGTATTAGTCCGGTGGTAATTCCTGGTGTGACAACGGTTCAACGTGAATGGGGTGAATCGCCAGGGATTGAACCAAAAATAAAACCGGTTGATCTGGATTTATATGTGGATTGTTCCGGCTCCATGCCGAATCCACAAATTGAAATTTCTTACACTGCATTGGCCGGTGCGATTTTATGTTTGTCGGCGTTACGCAGTGGTGCGTCGGTACAAGTGACTTTATGGAGTGGTGCGAGACAATTTGTATGCACGCCAGGATTTGTTCGCGATCAACAAAAAATTTTGGAAGTACTGACAGGTTATTTAGGTGGCGGTACAGCGTTTCCGATTCATATGTTACGCAAAACTCATTGCGAAAAACCGCGCAATAATGAATCGCATATTGTGATTTTATCGGACGATGGTGTGACTACAATGTTTGATAAAGACGAACAGGGTAATAGCGGTTGGGACATAGCCGGGCAAGCGTTAAAAAATGCCAAAGGCGGTGGCACTATGGTGTTGAATTTACCTTGGAGTATTGAACTCAATTCGATCAATAGTTACTGGCAACATCACGCACAATTATTAATACGTGCACAGGATGAACAACACTGGTCTATTTTTCCAGTCAATTCATGGGAAGAAATGATTCAATTTGCACGCGATTTTAGTCGCAAGGTTTATTCCCTTTCATTGGAACATTAAAGAAGACACGCAATGACAGCACATGAAGGTCCAGCCATTTCACACTTGCATCATCGTATGACGGCAGTGCCATCCGATTTGATTGAATCTCAAGATTTGAAACATCTGCCTGCACTGGTGCATGATTTGCTTTATCGCCATCAACAACTTTTTTCTTACGAATTACTGGTGCCGTTTCGCGAAACCCCAATTAAATGCCCATGGTATGCAACTTGTTTTTTACTCTTGCATCTTTATTCGGATCAATCTTTTACAAAACACACATTGGATGCTCGCAAACTGGTAAAAGCATTGGAAGAAAAATCCAAAGAGCTTTACGCTTCTGGAAAAAATGCTGTTTACATTGAAGATGTCGACCGCCGTGAAGAATTTATTCGAGTGGCACTCGCCGCTGTCGATTTACGCCCCGAAGGTGAAACTCAATCGCAAGCAGAAGATCGTTTGTTAATGGTCAGTTCCTTTGAACGAAAACGCGTTATGGAAGCGGCTAAAGCCGCTGAAGAGCGTGCAGCACAAATCCGTGAAGCTTTGGCAAAAAAGGCTGCAGAGGAAGCTGCAAATAAAATGTCGCGGGAATAAAGTGGAGCCTTGGGAAGATTTTCATCGCTTACCTGATTTGGATGCAATCGGAAAAGCGATTTTATTGAAGATCCTGCAACACCCCCATGCGCCTGTTTTTCGTAATCGCTCCGGACATTTTTTAACAAGAGAACGTCAGCAAGAATTATTGTTACTCGAACAAGAAGAAATCCAATTAGCCTGTAATCCTGATAAAAATGCTAAAAAAAATTTATTTTCTTTTTTGAATCTGTGTCGCCAGCAAGTGCCTTTTTATAGAGATTACGATTGGCAGAATTTTGATTTTTCTCAATTGCCTTGCATTTCCCGTGAGGATTTAAGCCGCGATATCACCCGCTTTGTTCCCGATTATTTGTCGCTGGATAATTTATTGGCCTTCACCACCAACGGCACTACTGGTCATGCGATGGTGATCCCGTCGCACCCGGAAGTTGCAGCGCGTTATAGTTGGTTCCACAAAAAAGCTTTGTTGTGGAACGGAGTTAATCCTAACCACTTTCAAAGTGATGTTGCCGTCCTGCTCGCCGGTTTTCAAAAGCGGTGTTTTACCTATGCATCTTTGATGCATTCACTCAAGAATAAAGGTTTGATTAAAACCAATTTTCATCCTGATGATTGGCAAGATCCAGATGACAGAAAAATTTATGTTGAGGCTATGGCGCCGGATTTAATTACGGGTGACCCACTGTCACTTCATGAATTAACTCAATTGAATATCCATCACCAACCGCAAGCGATTATTTCAACTTCAATGGCCTTGCTTAATCAGCAACAACAATCACTTGAAAATTATTGGCAATGCCCGGTTATTAATATTTATTCCATGAATGAAGCGGGCCCGATAGCGACTAGCGTAAAAGGTGTTGAAGGTTTTCGACTATTACAATCGAATATGCTGGTTGAAATTCTGGATGCCGATGGAAATACTTTGCCTGCTGGCGAACGCGGCGAAATTACTATTACCCAAGGCATCAATGACTATCTGCCCTTATTACGTTATCGCACTGGCGACTACGCAAAACTTGAACAAAAAAGCGATGGTTTCTGGTATCTCATCGACCTCGAAGGCCGCCCACCTGTTAAATATCGAACAGCCAAAGGCGAATGGCTAAACAATGTTGATATCACTCACGCGCTAAATAAATTTGCATTACCACAATTTACTTTGCATCAATTCAAAAACGGTGATATTGAAATGCGTATTCGCGGAGATTTTGATACAACAGCTTTATCTGAAAAGCTGAAAAATGTTTTTGGAAAATCAATACAAATAGATATTCATACCAATCAACAGTTTTTGGATAAAGTGATTCAGTATACGAGTGAATGATTAATCAGACGCTTGGCTCAAAATTGTATATGTCTCACATGAAGAATGTTTATAATCCACTGGGATTTTATCGAAGTCCACTCTTATGTAATTCAACAATTTTATCCTGATAGGGAGAGTCAACGGTTATTCGAAGAACGGATGAGGCCTGAATTAATTTTGTTGACTTGGACAAAGTGTCACTGGTGCCGAAAATATCCAGCTTCAACCACTCGTCGTCACTGCTGATGATTTTACATAAATCCAAATTATCCTCGTTGAAGCTGTGGAAAAGGTAAATGCTACTTTTTACGCTGGATAATTCGATGGCGATTTCTAAAAGGGTCGTGCCTGTTACAGCTAAGCGTCTTTTTTCACCATATTTTTGTGTTAACAGGGCAATCGCTTTATGTTCACGGTCGCCCCAAGTGACTTCTGTTATCTGGCTGATTTCAAATAGAGTAAAGCCATCGAACAAACCGTCTTCTGTGTAGAGTCTAAGCGCTATTACTTCGTCATTAACGAATTCTACAATCCCGGTCAGATTATCTTCGCCGCAGTCACGACTGATGCTAACCAACTCTTCTTGTAATTTGAGTTTCTTTAATTCCGGAATGATCATGTTGTATGTCCTGCAGTATGTTGATTCGGGAAGGTTATTATTAAATTTGAACCTGATCAAGAAGCGGATCTATTGCAGACCCGATTGGATGAAATGAGTTGTATTTAGCCTTGGTTTATTTAGAATTGGCGTTTGAGTGCCAGCATTTTTTCGTTGAGTTACCTATGCGCCTTATTTATATTTATGCCAAACGTATTTTCTGGTGGGCGCTTTTGCTCTTGTTTGTTTATCAGTTGTGGATTTTTGCGCATGTGCTTTGGTGGAGATGGAATGACCCTTTAACGACCAGTTTTATGTCGATACGGTTGGATCAGTTGCAACAAAAAAATCCCAAGGCAACACTCAAATATGAATGGGTAGATTACGAAAAAATATCGCCTCATTTAAAGCGAGCTATTATTGCTGCCGAGGATGGAAAATTTTTGGAGCATCATGGATTTGATTGGGACGGTATTGAGAAGGCTATAGAGAAAAATCAACGCCGTGGTAAAAGGGCGGCAGGTGGATCCACTATCAGTCAGCAATTGGCAAAAAATTTATTTTTGTCACCATCCAAAAATTATTTACGAAAAATTCAGGAAGTCATTATTACCTTGATGATTGAGCTTTGCTGGGACAAGCGCCGGATATTGGAAGTTTATTTAAATGTAGTTGAATGGGGTAATGGCGTGTTTGGAGCCCAAGCTGCAGCCAAACATTATTATCGGATACATGCTGCATACCTTTCTGCAACCCAATCTGCACGTTTGGCTGTGACATTGCCTAACCCTCGCAAATTTGAATATAGTTTGCCTGCCTATGCAGTTCGTTATTCGAATCGCGTTCTTCAACGTATGCCAATGACAAAAATTCCCTAATCAATTTTTTCATGATTAGAAAATAATTTAGAAAAAGAAAGGTCGGTTTGGAATAAGAAAGAATGATAAAGCGGAATCGAGCTTACAATTTATTGCAGGCATTTCTGCCTGCAATAATCAAACAGGGTGAATTAAAAATTCATACGCAAACCGACGGCAATGGTTGACACGTCTGAACCCAGGCCGACATCACCCGTGGCAGCAAATTGTTGGTTAAACCAATAAGCAACTCCACCGTTAATGACTGTATTACCATCAAATGCTGTGTGATGTGCAACTTCTACTTTTGCTTCCAATTGACGTGCAACAAATCCACGAATACCGGCTGCTGCGATCAAGCCTGAATCACTGTTGCCAAAATCCACATTGGTGTCTTCATAGCTTAGTGAGCCATAGACACTGCTATCAGCACCAAAAAGTGTTTGGTAACCAACACCAACACTGATGGTTTCTGAACCGCAATTATTATCGCCGCTGGCATCAGTAAAAGAACCGACGGCAAAAAGATCTGCATTGATTTCAAGGCTGCCGTAGAGGTTCAATCCGTCTTGATCACAGTCGGCGTCATCCAGATGCTGATCAAAATATTGGATGCCAGCATAGCTGTAATCCATCGGCGATTTTGCAAAAGATTGAGCTGATAAAGCTGCGGTTATTGCCATACTGGTGATAAGTAATTTTTTCATCTAGGTCTCCAACAAGTTTTGAGGGTTAAATTAAAAAATGGCGCGCATTATGCTGAAATAAAATCCATGTGGACGTGCGCTTCTTCTCGATAACGGCTTTTAATAGCCTATCTGTGTGTTGCCCGAATCTTTTTCATCCCTTATGACCCGGACTTGATGAATACGACGACCTTCCATTTCGAGTATGCGAAACTTGAAACTGCCCAAGTGAATTTCTTCACCTATCACAGGTATATGTTGCAACTGTTCCAACAGCAGGCCTGCCAGGGTGAAATAATCGTTTTCACCTTTATCCAGTTTGATGCCCAGCTTCTCTTCCAGGTCCTCAAGGGCAATGCTGGCATCAAAAATCCAACCCTCCTGATCTGTGGTGACCTGGGGTTCATCGTGGGTGTCGGCCAGTTCACCTGCAATGGCAGCCAGCAAATCCCCCGTTGTGACCAGGCCTTTGATACTGCCGTACTCATCAATCACAATCGCCAAAGGTAAATGCTGTTTCCTTAACATTTCCAAAACGCGCAGGGCACTGGTTCCCTCGGGCACGGCCAGAGGTGATCGGGCTAACTTGGCCAGATCAAGCGGTTGGTTATCCAGTGCGGCGGCCAATAAATCGCGGCTTTGTACCACACCGAGTAAATTATCCAGCTCTTCGCGTGCAACCAAAAGACGGGTTTGCGGGGTGGTCTTTAAAATAGACAGGAGTTCAGAGGGCGTTGCTTCCGAGTCCACCCAGACTATATCGGGCCTGGGCGTCATTAGCGATTGCACCGTACGGTCCGACAGTTGTAACACGCTACGGATCATATGTCGCTCGCTATGTTCAAATGCCAATTCTTCGCCATCGGCATTTTTGGTCATGGCGGCTATGTCATGGCCAACCTCATCGGCGTCGGAACGACCACCTAATAATTTCAATACGGCTTCAGCGGTGCGATCACGCAAAGGTTTTTCGCCAATTAAATTTCGCGTGCGATTGGAACGTGCCAATTGATTGAAAATTTCAATTAATACCGAGAATGCAATTGCACCGTAGAGGTAGCCTTTTGGAATGTGGAACCCGGCACCTTCAGCAATCAAACTGAAACCAATCATTAACAGAAATCCCAAACACAACATCACCACTGTGGGATGTTTGTTGACGAAGGCAGTCAGTGATTTACTGGCAACTATCATCACCACCATCGCAATAATGACAGCTGCCATCATCACCTCAACGTGATCAACCATACCCACGGCTGTGATGACTGCATCGAGGGAAAATACCGCATCCAATACTACAATTTGCGCTACTACTGCCCCAAATGCCGCGTGCACTTTTGATGCGCGTGGTGCGTGAATTTTTCCTTCCAGTCGTTCATGAATTTCGACGGTCGCTTTGATCAAGAGAAAAATGCCGCCGAACAATAAAATCAAATCGCGGCCTGATAAATCTTCACCAAATACTGCAAATAAAGGCTCAGTCAAGGCGACTAGTTTGGATATGCCCATCAGCAACAGCAAACGCATTCCCAAGGCTAATCCCAAGCCCAAAATGCGTGCTTTGTCGCGTTGATGCGGAGGTAATTTGTTGGCGAGAATGGCAATAAAAATCAGATTGTCTATGCCCAGAACAATCTCTAAAACGACCAGTGTTAGTAATCCCAACCAGATGCCGGGATCCATAAACAGTTCCACAATTAACCTCTTTTAATTAAAACCAATTACTCAATAACGCACTGAGAGTTTGAATGCCTACCCAGATTAAGCCTTGCAGATAAAAAACACTGACCACACTTACAATCAATCCTGATGCAACACAAACTCCATCGCGTTCAATCAGTCCAAGAGAAATCAGCAACAAGCTCAATCCAGGAAACAAATTACCAAAAGGGATTGGCAGGATTAATAAGAAAGCCATTAATACACAAACCGCTGCGAGAACACGCTCAACGTTGCCTTTAACCAGCCAGGACCAACGCGGCTTTAATAATCGCTCCACCCGTGCTAACCAGGGCATAGTTTTTTCGATAAGTTTTAAAAACCCTTCACGCGAAAAATCACGTCTGGAAATCCATTTAGGCAACCAAATTTGCTCATAGCCCAGCACCATTTGGCAGGCGATCAGCAGCATAGGAAAGCCTGTCACTGCTGAAACGCCGGGTATCCCGACAATCGGTAGCGAATTGGGAATCGCCAACACAAACAACATCAAACCAAATGAGCGTCGGCCCAGGGAATTTTTGATATCACGAACGGAAACCCGCTCACCCTCGAATTGGCGAGCAAAATTTAACAAGAGAGAGGACAGACTCACACTATGCGCGGGTTTGTTACCCGGCGCAGGTTCAGACGCAGTCATTAACTAACCAGCAGTAACCAAGGTCGGGGGATTCTACTGTAGATGTGAAAAAGGGGCTAGCTTTCAAGTTGCAGGAGTCAATTTCCGCTTTGAATAGACCCACAAAACTTAACGATTCCCTCGCTTGTTTTTAGTTGATCGAACCAGATATTCTTCGAAGAAGAGCATCGAAAATACAAAAGGGTAAAGGCATGAATACGACGAATTTATTAAACCAACTATTGAAAGCAGGTACTGATCTGTTACAGAACAAAGGCGCTTCCGGCGCTTCCGGCGCTTCCGGCAACTGGCCTCAATCACCTTCCGCCCAGCAATCTAACAACTCTCCGCTGGGTAATTTGGCAGGTTTACTCTCAGGTAAAGGCGGCGCGGCACTTGCAGGTGGTGCATTAGGTTTATTGCTGGGTAGCAAAAGTGGTCGCAAAATAGGCGGCACAGTTTTGACCTACGGTGGTTTGGCAGCCCTTGGGGCGATTGCTTACAAAGCCTATAGCAATTGGCAAACCCAACAAAATTCATCCAATTCAATTCCCCCCCAAACTATTGACCGACTGGCGCCCCCAGAAGCCGAACGACACAGTCATGCGATTTTGATTGCCCTAATTGCCGCTGCGAAGGCCGATGGACACATAGATGATCGCGAGCGCCAATTAATCGATAGTGAAGTTGGCAAACTCACGCAAGACAATGAGCTAGTTACCTGGATTGATCAGGAATTAAAAAAACCGTTGGATCCCACAGCGATTGCCGGGGCTGCGACTACACCTGAAATGGCGGCAGAGATGTATT
>CAZICR010000056.1:0-11551 GCA_964537795.1 uncultured Cellvibrionaceae bacterium
AATTTCAAGCCAAAGCGCATACTAAAGTATCCTGAATTATGCCCTGTCTGTGGTAGCACAAGTAATTTGAAAACCTTACCTATTGGGCCTTCTTTGGAAGAAAAAAATGATGTGAAAGCCTATGTCAGAATACATTTTAATTGTTGGCAAACGGTAAAAAACAGGAATTTACTTATGTATTTTATTCTACTGCTAGCAGTATTTGCCACTATAATTATTTCAGTCTGGCTAGGTTACTCACGAGTCGTGGGCTACATCACCTCACTTCCTGTAGTAATAATATTATACTCAGTCTACCCAAGGTTTATTGAGATATCATATTTGGAAGATGAAATAGAGCTCAAGTTTTCCAATGCACAATACGCCTCATCTTTTTTTGACGCCAATTGCAAATGAAAATTAAACATACAGTTCAGATCAACCTTCGTTCCGCTTCATTTGACGACTAACCAAAATTGAAAACGGATTGACAGTGGTTTATAAATGAGAAACTGGTGAGTGATTTTAAAATTATCCTTTTGCAAATTTCTCAAACCTGGAAAATTGTTAAATTCCCCCAAAATCAACTAACTGCACTAAACAACAATAAATGCGCCAAACCATGTGAATAGTTGACAGCTATTTCATCAACTCCAGCCCTATACTTTTTTAGGGATAGTGTTTTTACCGTCACTTCCCGATTGATAATCCTGTTTATTAAGGATTAAAAATTTCTTAACGACATTGGGAGGGTGGGTATGAAGGCATTCTATTCAGTTTGCTGCTCGGTATTGGAAAAGAACACTATTGTTTCGCGCACACTCTGGTTGTTGGTGGTTGCACTATTGTGTGTGGCGAACCTTAGCTTGGCAGCAGAAATAAAAGTATTAAAGACGGGTTTGGGCGATGGCAGTGTGGCTTCAAATCCCGCAGGGATTGATTGTGGCAGTACTTGTGATTTTACTTTTCCTGCAGGCAATGTGACTTTAACGGCAAACTTTGATCCTGCGAAAGTCAGTTTTGCTGGATGGCAAGCAACGGGGATCAGCTGCCCTGGTACAGGTGATTGTGTTGTTGATGCCAGCACTGCGCATAGAGTCAGGGCTACTTTTAATCCGGTATCTTCAATTCCACCACTCACAGCATGTGACCCGACTGCGGTACCACCTAATGATTGTTCGCATGACAACATTCGCGATTTTTTGAGTGCAAATCCTGATATAGATACAGCCTCAGAATTTATTGCTGCTTTGCATTCATCCTATAAAGAAAATTGGATTTTGATGAACCGGTCTGAAAGTTTGCAGACGGGTGTTGCGGCTTCCCCACGCATTTTAATGCCCAGTCACGATGCAAGATTTGTTTTCAGTTTTGGATTGAAAGAACACGATTCCTTTCCAGGCTCTCATCACAATGCGATCGAATATATGCAATACGATGAGCAGCGAAAAAATTTTCGTTTCCATGAAATTATTCTCGACACCATTCCTGATATGCACGAAGTCGGTGGAGTTTTTACATTTCCTGCAAGATCAAGAGGCGTGACCGAAGACGACCCCAAATGTACCAAGTGCCACTCCACCCAAAATGTTCCCAACACATCTACTGCTTATGGGACAGCACCCCGAAGTACAACCCGCGGTGATTCAATTGCCAAAAACAAACCCAATTGGGACGCTTATGACAGTTGGGGTGGCATGACGCCTTTTAATCGCGATCGCATTTATCAGGGATCGGTTGAAGAGGCTGCCTTTAAATCCATGTTCAATCTCTGGAATTGGCGAGTTTCTGCGGAAAATGACGAGATCAGGAAAATTATTGAGCAACTAAAATTACAACCTGACAACTTGGACAGTACCAGCAAACACCAGATCACCCGCGACCTGGACGACACTAGCAACGCAGGCCACATAGAGTTTGGTTATGAATTGGCAGGTGCTTCAGCCGCACCGGGTGCCGGTGTTTCGCCCAACACCACCAATTATCAATTCAATAACACTGCATCGGGCGCCGCGACCACTGTGAATCAAGAAGCGCGCTATGTGACTATGCGTCACTCGGGGCCACCCGGTTCTACTCCGGGTGTAATTAATGAGTCTTACTCCAGCCCTGGTTCTGATGAAGGCAGAGGCGTGCAACTGTTTGATCTTCTGGGTGGGCTTGATGGGCAACTCAACCCCAAACGGATTGCTGATGAGCTGATCAACCATAAATTTGCCACCAGTGATATTCCGATTGATGTTCGGCCGGTTGCACTGGCGATTGCCAGGGGATACATCACTGTCGATTCAGCCAGCAACAGTATCCAACCGGCCATTACCACTGACTTTGATTTTTTCAATAATCGCAATGGTATGACCTACCCTGCTTTTGACAGCATCAATGAGCTGGTTGCAGACACTCGCTTGAGAGCAGAAAGTTTGCCGCGTCGAAAAGCAGATCTGCAAAAGTTGAATCTGGACAGAAGTGTGATCGATGGAACAGATATGGGAACCGACGAAGATCCCGATCCTTATCTTGTGACTGCCGATATAGTACAGGCTGATTCACTGGGGCTTATCCAACAATATGCACCGGGATTGGCGGCAGGCATTGATTCTCGCAGGCAGGAAATATTTCGACGCAGCATAGACCTCGGCGGTCGCGATAACACCCTTGTGGGTGGAGTTGCGGTAGATCGCGAAACCCACAGCAGTAGTTCATCAACACTTGCGCTCTTCCGTTACTTTTTAGAGCCTTTGGGGGTGTCTGTTGATAAATGGTCTATGGGCGTTCGGGGGCGTTCACGTGGCTATAATTTTGCGGATGTGTTTGGCCGCTATACATCTACGATTGCAAGTGCACTGGAAGCGGATTTGATAGCAAACCCACCCTTGGGATTTACCAGCTTCACCGCCACACAAGCCAATGTTATGACAGCAGTCAACAATACACTGGCGCCATCATTATTGCCGGATGTATCCAATATTCCGGCTAATGTGCCCACATTTACCGATGTTCAACGAGTATTTAATAAATCCTGTATTGAGTGTCACGGAGGGCTTAACTATCCGCCTTATTACAATCATGGTACTTCTCTCGATATTTCCGAACGGGAAGCGCCGCATGTGCCGCCGTTAATCGACCCTTCATGGGACAGATTTGAAGATTCCTACAATATGGCGGTGGCTTACGCATCACCATTCCTGGATTCCAATGCGAATGGCGATTTTGATGATAATGACGATGGTGTTTTCGATGACGGCGGTGGTTTCTTCTACTCAAAAATTGCACGCAGAACCAATGAAGATTGTCCGCACGATGCTCCCGGCGTCACCCGTGGCATGATGCCTTGTGGTGGGCCTGCACTAAGCAAAGCTGATATTGAAACCATCAAACGCTGGATACAGGGTTCAACGCCCAAAACAGCGGGTGACCCTCACTTGAGAACCATTGAAGGTGTGGATTATGACTTTCAGGCCGCTGGCGAGTTTGTATTACTGACAGGGCCGGGGCTGGAGATCCAAGCTCGCCATACCCCCATTGAAGGCACAGCACCTTATGGGCCCAATACTTATACCGGGCTCACCTCTTGCGTCAGTGTCAATACGGCCGTTGCACTGCGTATTGGTAATGACCGGGTTAGTTACCAGTCCACACCTCGTGGTTTGGAGTTAAGGATTGACGGCAAGCTCTGGGATATAGGTTCATCCCCCATTCCTTTGCCTTCCGGTGGTCGCATCCTGCGAACCAGTGTGGCGGATGGCATCCAGATTGAAGCCCCGGGAGGAACCAAAGTGATTGTCACGCCTTACCCATGGAGCGCCCAACAGCTTTGGTTTATGAATATTGATCTGCAGCATGTACGTGGAACCAAGGGTTTGCTGGGTGCTATTACGCCTGGAAACTGGTTGCCAGCATTGCCTGATGGCAGCCTTTTGGGTCCCAAACCCAAAAGTCTCGACGAGCGTTATCGCCAACTTTATACACTTCTTGGCAATGCCTGGCGTGTAAGTGATAGTCGCTCATTGTTTGATTACGCACCCGGTACATCAACGGCCAATTTTTCTTTCCCAAGCTGGCCCAATGGGGAGTCGCCACAATCCTGTTATCTGCCTGTGGAAATTGAAGGCCCTTCAAAGCCTACACCTGTTGCCATCACCCCGATCGCTATCACTCAGGCGGAAGCTCTTTGCGCTGAAGTAAGAGATCCCGTTCAGAAAAATAATTGTATTGGCGATGTATCCATCACCGGTGAAGCCGGGTTTGCACAGGTTTATCTGGGGTCACAAAAAATAGAATCCAATCGGCTTCCGGGAGTTCCTGTTCAGACTTTCCCATTGGACGACAGCTCCGATTTGGTCGGCCCGGTTAAATTTGATTGGGGTAGAGTCACTGATCCTGACGGCGACATTGTGAGTTACCGACACTGCGTCTGGAGCGTCAACAAAATCTACAATGCAAATGAATGCAGTCAGGTGACAACAGAATCTGCAGTATTGCCTGAATTGATGAAGGGCTCACCTTGTACAGGATGGTTTGCGGTATTGGCAGCCTTGTTATTCTTTGTGTTGTTACTGATCTTGCTGAGGAAAAAACACCAGTCGTTAACAGTGATCGCCATACTTCTGTTAATTGCATTGGTCGTGATTTATTTCTACTGCTGCAAACATCAGGGTGGCCCTGTCAGTCTAGTCTCAACTGACCTCAAACCCGGCGAAGCCTATTATTGGAAAGTATTGGCGGACGACGGCAAAGGTGGAACAGTTGAAAGTGAAACTTATCGTTTTGAGTTGAAAAAATAAATTTTTGATACTTGATAAATAAAAAAGCCGATCCAATCGATCGGCTTTTTTATTTATCGAGCAGGCCAAAAACCCACAAGAAATAAACTTTCAAATATTTTCAGAATTTAATTCTGAAAATTACTTCCAGAAAATTGTACCGCCCGACACGGTTGCGGGTGATTGTATGACATTCTCCGTAGACCCGCTTCCTACACCCCCACTTGAGTTGTCGCCCCAACATTTTATCGAGCCATCTTTAAGGAGTGCGCAGCCATGCTCGTGACCGATCGCAGCGAATACCGGGTTATTCACGTTCAATGGCGTTGGTGTCAGACTGTTGAATACTCCCAAGTTGCTGTTACCCCAGCAGAAAAGCCCAATACTGGTGGTCGCACACACGCTGGTTTTGCCAGCTGATACGCTTGTCGCAAAGATTCCCGTAAACTGAGCCTCGCCAGGTAAGTTTCTTGCGTCGAGGCTATTGTTACCTAACTGACCATATAGGTTGTAGCCCCAACACCAGACTTTAGAATCAGCGGTTACAGCACAAGCAAATCTATCACCCACTGAGACACTTATCGCGTTTTCCAGTCCAACCACTTTTACTGGCGATCTCTGGGTCACGGTATTGGTTCCATTGCCTAACTGCCCCCAATAACCATGACCCCAGCACCACACACTGCCGCCTCTTTTTATCGCGCAGTTGTTATAACTACCCGCCGATACGGCAACAGCGTCAGTAAATCCGGTAACCTCAACAGGCGTTGACGAGAAACTTTCAACATCCGGCGACGGATTTCCCAAAACATCATACCAATTTCTACCCCAACATCTCACCTTGTTGTCTGCACCTGTGATGGCACAACTATGATTATCACCTACTGCCAGAGCAACCACACCAGTTAAGCCTGTGACTGACACAGGAACAGATGAATTTGTAGTAGTGTTGTTACCCAACATACCCCTGGCACCAGAGTCATTATCGTTTTGGCCCCAGCATGCGACTGTGTCATCGCTCTTAATTGCACACGCAAACATCGCGCCAGCTTCAACCGCTTTTGCGCCAGAAATACCAGAGACACTAACCGGAACACGTGAGTCAACATTGGAGTTGTTGCCAAGCGAGCCATAAAAATTATCGCCCCAGCAAGCAATGGTCCCATCAACCTTAAGCGCACAACTAAAAGCTTCTCCTACCGCGAGTGGTGTACCCGTAACATATATTCCAGACAGCAGGCCGGCAGAATGAAGTGCATCGTCCGGATCGCCATACGAAACCGCAGCGTAGCCCGCAGCTGTTGGTCTACGCCAAGCTTTATTAACAGTAAATCCTAATGCTGTAGGATCCTGATCCTGCCAATCCCATGTTACGGTCGGCGCATATTGACTGCTGGTGTAATAAGTATTGAGTGTATTAGCAATAACGCGCTTGGGGCCATTAATCACCAAGGTTTCATCAATAGGATCTTGTGTTGGAATGTTGACTAGAATATTGAGCGCATTACTGATTGCAACATTGTTTTTTGCATCGTAGGCCTTTGCTGTAATCACATGATTTCCATTCCACTCCCATGTAGGTGTAAATGTATAACTGAATGGGCTAGTGGTATCTGTAGACGCTAAATTAGAACCAATAAAAAAATCCACTTTAGTCACGCCAACATTGTCCGAAGTAGTGGCATTCACCACGTAGGGACTGACAAAACTAATATTTGTTGACGCCGCCATACTGATATTGATAAGGGGTGCTTGATCATCAATATTCACAACAACATTTACCGTATTGCTATTCGTGATATTGTTGGAGGCATCATAGGCTTTCGCCACGTAGTAATGTGTTCCACTCTGTGCACCGGAAATATTGATCGCCCAGGTATAGGGCGCAGTGGTATCGGAGTTTAGGAGCGTTGACCCATCATAAAATTCAACTTTAGTAACGGCCTTATTGTCAGCCGCTGTTGCAGTTAAGTTGAGTGTTGTTGCCGCTGTAATGTTGGTTGCACTGCCAGTTAAGCTAACGGTTGGAAAAACCGAGTCAATATCGACAGTAACATTGACGGCCGTGCTAGTGATGATATTTCCAGAAGAATCGTAGGCTTTTGCGGTGTAAGATTTGTTGCCATTCTCCAGATTTGTCCTTGCAATCACGTAAGAATAGGGCGATGAAGTATCTGTCGCGATTAAGCTTGTACCATCATAAAACTCTACTTTTGTAACACCCGTAATATTAGTTGCAGTGGCGCTTAGTGTTAAATTTTCGGCGATTAACATGTTGGTTGTACTGGCCACCAAACTGAGTGTTGGCACTATATTAACTGTTACGCTGATGGCATTACTGGTAGTGACATTATTCGCAGCGTCGTAAGCCTTCACTGTATATGTTTTTGTTCCATTGTTTGCACTGGTTAATGCCACTGAATATGAAAATGGAGAAACGGTGTCGGTATTAAGTAGCGTGGTGCCATCATAAAACTCTATTTTTGAAACGCCGACATTATCCGTTGCTGTTGCCGTCAGAGTGATATTCCCTGCAGCTGTAACATTGGTACTGCTGGACACCAAAGATACGGTCGGCGCTGTTGAATCTATGTTCACGGTTACGCTAATCGAATTACTACTGGCTACATTATTCGCAGCATCGTAAGCCTTCGCTGTAAATGTTTTTGTTCCGTTGTTTGCGCTGGTTAATGCAACTGAATAACTAAAGGGGGATGAAGCATCAGAATTAATTAAACTTGCACCATCATAAAATTCAACCTTACTCACACCCACATTATCGTTTGCAGTTGCGGTTAAATTTAATGTTGTCGCAACAGTAATATTGGTTGTGCTGGCGGCAAGTGAAATTGTTGGTGCCAGATTATCAACCACTACGACAACTGAACTTGAACTACTTGATGAGCTGCCAATTGACGAACTAGTGGTCGCGATAGAAGAACTGGTTGTTGTATTTGATGATGAACTGGTCGTCGCAATAGAAGAGCTCGTTTGTACAGAAGACGATGTGCCATTGATCGAACTGGTCGAGTTAGCAAAAGAAGATGAACTCACTGCGACACTGTTATTAGTTGTGGATTTATTGCTGCCGCCACCGCCACAAGCTGTCAATGACAAACTGAGTATAAATAACCAATGGGGTTTTAATAAGAAATGGACAGAACGGTGAAATTGCATTGATTTGCTCCTGCTGTGTTTAATTTCGGAGCCAATTGTTTCAATTGCGCCACTATAACTCAATTCCTCTTTCTTAAAGATATCTGAAATCTTTCAATTAAATTTGGAAAGTAGTAAAAAATTTGTTAAGTTGTGTAGATCTTTTAAGAAATTTTTAAGAAAAATATTTCTACCCCAGAGTTCATTCTATATAACTGATATTAACTTAATATCAGAAAACTCTCGCAAGGTTTTTATTTGAAACAATCTATCGATGCCAATCCATTATCACTCGATCAAATTCCTGTCACCCGAATAAAAGGTGTAGGCAGTGTATTGGCGGTGAAACTGGCAAAGCTGGGACTAAATACTATTCAGGACATATTGTTTCATCTTCCATTACGTTATCTGGATCGAACCCGTGTAACCCCTGTAGCCGCATTACAGCCCGGTACCAATGTAGTGGTTGAAGGTGAGGTGCGTGCAAGTGATGTTGTTTTTGGCAAGCGCCGCAGTTTGTTATGCAAGATGCAGGATGCAACGGGTACGGTGAGTTTGCGTTTTTATCATTTCAATAAAACACAACAAATCAGTTTTTCTGCGGGTCGCCCTATACGAGTGTTTGGTGAAGTTCGTCGGGGTTCATCCGGATTGGAATTTTATCATCCTGAATATGAATTTCTGGATGAACAAAAAACACATGATCTGCAAGAAAATTTAACACCGATTTATCCCGCAACTGAAGGATTAACGCAAACCCGTATGCGAATGCTTGCGGGTCAAGCATTACATTGGTTAAACCAAAATCCATTGCGTGAATTTATACCGCAGGAGTTACGTACAAAAAATCAATCGGGATTGGCGGAGGCGATAAAATTTTTACATCAGCCGCCAGCGATTGCTTATTCATCATTACTTGAAGAAGGTCAACATCCGTACCAACAGGCCTTGGCGTTTGAAGAATTGCTGGCGCATCATCTTAGTCTGTTGTTATTGCGTAAGGAATTGCAGTCGGATGTAGCACCCGGTTTTTTGCCGAATAAAATACTGCAGGAAAAATTTTTAACACAATTAACTTTTAAGCCTACATCGGCACAGTTACGTGTTTTTTTTGAAATTACACAGGACATGGAAAAAAATTATCCCATGTTACGTTTGGTGCAAGGTGATGTAGGTTCAGGAAAAACATTAGTTGCGGCAATGAGTGCACTTGTAGCTATATCCAATGGATATCAGGTTGCCATAATGGCACCGACAGAAATTCTGGCGGAACAACATAAAAACAATTTTTCACGTTGGATGCAGCCGCTATCGATTAATGTTGGATGGTTAACTGGTCGCTTGGGTGCAAAAGAAAAACGCGAACAGTTGGCGGCAATTACTAGTGGGCACACACAAATTGTTGTTGGTACTCACGCTTTGTTTCAGGACAGTGTTAATTTTTCAAAGTTGGGATTAATTATTATTGATGAACAACATCGTTTTGGTGTGCAGCAACGTTTGTCTTTGCGTAACAAAGCGAATCATGATTATACGCGCCCGCACCAATTAATTATGACCGCCACACCCATTCCACGAACATTGGCCATGAGCGCTTATGCTGATCTGGATATTTCAGTTATCGACGAATTGCCTCCGGGGCGAACACCCGTCACCACAGTGACTATCAGTGATGCACGTCGCGATGAAGTGATCCAACGTGTTCATCATGCTTGCACAGAAGGTAAGCAGGTTTATTGGGTCTGTACTTTAATTGAAGAGTCTGAACAACTTGAAGCCCAGGCAGCAGAGGTCACGGCAACACAGCTCTCCGCCGTTTTACAATCTGTACGTATAGGTTTGATTCACGGGCGATTAAAACCGGCAGAAAAAGATGCGGTGATGAATGCATTCAAATCAGGTGAAATTCAATTGTTGGTTGCAACAACAGTGATTGAAGTGGGGGTGGATGTTCCCAATGCCAGTTTAATGATTATTGAAAATCCTGAACGTCTTGGTCTTGCACAATTACATCAATTGCGAGGACGAGTAGGCAGAGGTTCTATCGCAAGCCATTGTGTTTTACTTTACGCATCACCTTTATCACAACACAGCAAAGCACGGTTACAAGTCATGCGGGAAAGTAGTGATGGTTTTTATATTGCGGAACAGGATTTATTACTTCGTGGCCCGGGTGAAGTTCTTGGAACAAGACAAACAGGCGAGATGCAATTTAAAATTGCTGACTTGCAACGCGATGCGAATCTTTTGGATGCTGTCAAAAAAACAGCGAATCAACTTTTAAATCAATATCCGGAAAATTGTCAGCCATTAATCCATAGATGGCTAGGCGAAAATCATCGTTATTGGCATGCTTGACACTTGAAATTAAAAAACAAAAAAGCCGATGAAAAAATCATCGGCTTTTTTGTTTTCCTTACGGAGAAATTAATTACAAACTGAACCGGTAATAGTTGGAATTTCGGCTGTGCCGGAATGTGTCCCTTGGAATCCAAATTCAACGGTTTGACCCGGTTGAATAGTTGAGTTCCAGCTAAGACCGGTTGCGGAATATGGATTGCTTCCGCTAACAGTTGCATTCCAGGTTCCGGAAATTCGAGTGCTGCCAGAGTAAGTCCAATTGACTGTCCAGCCATTGATTGGGCTGCTGCCATTATTGGTGATGCGAATGGCACCGGTGAAGCCTGATCCCCAATTGTTGCTGACAACATAAGCACAACTTCCGCTGCCGTTAGTTGCTGTAGAGCTTGAGCTGCGGGAACTGGAAACGGTACTGGAGCTTGAACGACTGGAGCTCGAAACAGAACTAGAACGGCTTGAACTTCTGGAGCTGGACACTACAGCACTGGAGCTACTGGATCTCGAACTGGAGCTGATCGAGCTGCTGCGGCTCGATGACGAACTTGAACTGATCGGTGCCGTTGAATTGGGATTGGTTCCCACAAAGGCCAAATCAGGTGCCGCCGGCGTTGCCATACCATCCCCCAAAAAGAAGCTTGGATGTGGAGGTTGGTTGTAAGCCACGTTTTGCCAGGCAATGGCCACACGGTATTGGGTGTCATGCATCAGCGTGCGCAACTTGTGGCTGGTTTGCGTGGTGGTGGTGAAAATCAACAACTGTGTGTTGTTTTCATGACGCCAGATCACCTCTTCACGCCAGTCACCGAACAAATCAGCGGACAGACCGGGAGTTGACTTGGTACCGTTGTTTGAAGCTGCCCCATAGTTGTAGGCAGTGAGCAAGCGCGAACTGGTACTGCCGCTGTAATTCCATTTGTCGATCATGGTGTTGTTCAACTGTTCACGCAATAAATCGCCATCCCACCAGGCTGCAAAGTTGATAGAGGCGGGTTTGGTGGAAGTGATCAGTGTGCCGTTGGCTGCATATACCCCACCTGCTGATGCCCAGCTTTCACTACCGGCATAACGTGGATCTATATCCATGGTGACGCCGCGGCCAATATCCGATGTTAAACCTGGAATGCTCCAGATAATCTGACCGGTTTTTGCGTCATGCATTTCCACACCGTGGTTGCCGTAGCTGCTTGGGCTTTCATGCGGCATGTAAACTTCCAGGCCGGGGCGGCTGGGCAAGAAATCTCCCAGATGCAAAGCATCTCCGTGACCTAAACCAGTGCTATACAACAAAGTAC